>CBDUEF010000016.1:0-18083 GCA_965366095.1 uncultured Cypionkella sp.
CGCAGACGGTGCCGATGATCAGCTCATCCACCCCCATTTCGGCGCGGGGGCTGTTCGCGATGGTGGCAAGCGTTTCGCTCACCCAATCGCGGCCCGCTTGGATGGTGGAGCGGGTACCGCCGGTTTTCTGGATCACAAGTGTTTTCACCGGGCGGCTGGAGGTATCGACGGCATTGGCAACGCGGACCTTATCGAAACTCTCGCAGCCAAGGCTGACGAAAAGCGTGGCGCCGACATTGGGATGGGTGCAAAGCCGCTCCATCATTTGGGCGGCATATTCGTTGGGAAAGCAGCCCGGAAAGCCGATCAGTTGCACGTCCTGACCGCGAAAACCTGCCACGATCTCGCTGGCGACGAAATGCGCACATTCGACCAGATAGGCCACGACAACCGTGTTGCGGATGCCTTTGCGGCCATCGGCGCGCAGATACCCGTTAATCATAGTGACACCCCTGCGCCCAATCCGTCGCCATCTTGTAGGGCCACTGTGGCCGTGTAGGAAGGGCGGTTGTTGTGAATGTGAACTTTTTCCCCCGCCGCAATATCGGCGGTGGCGATGCCGATCGGCATGCCGTATTTCAGGATCGTATCGCCCACAGCAATCGCATGGCGCGCGATTTTATGGGCCATGGGGATCGGGCGGGACAGGCGGATCGGGCCCGACTCCAGCGTGATTTCCATCCCTTCGGGCGCATTTGCGCGGGCGACCAGCACGTTGTCTTTGTCTGACAAGAGCAGGAAAGGATCGTTCATTTCCGGCACTCCACCATATAAATGTGATCGGCGACCAGCACGGCGGCGCCCGATTGGTTGGTGACGGTCAGGCGCTCCGTGACGCGGCCATAGCCGGGACGTTTGTCCATCAGTTCTTTGGCGGTGATTTCGACTTGGCTACGGATTGTGTCGCCGATGAAAACCGGTTTGACAAACCGCATCCGGTCGTAACCGTATGAAAAGGCGACAGGATTGATGACGGTAGCGGTCAGTCCCACGCCGATGGTGAACACCATGGTGCCATGGGCAATGCGCTGGCCGAAAGGCAGGGTTTTGCAGAATTCGGCATCCAGATGATGCGGGAAAAAGTCGCCGGAGTGGCCTGCGTGAACGACGAAATCGGTTTCGGTGATGGTGCGGCCGGTGGTTTGGCGGGTCTCACCGATGGCGAAGTCTTCGTAGTATTTGATCTGCTCAAACATTTGGGGCCTTCTTGATCGGATGGGCGGGCAGAGAGGAGCTTTCATAGGCGGCCTCGACCAGCGCCATAGTGTGCCAGGCATCCTCGACCGAGCCTTGCAGTGTGCTGTCCTCGCCCACCGCAAAGCGCATCACCTGGGTGACGCGACCGACAAAGGCCTCGATGAACCAATTGCCTTGCAGCGCGATTTGTTTCCATCCTTCGCCTGTGTTCAGCCACAACTCATCGGGCTCGCCTTTGGGGTAATCAAGGTTAACGCCAAGCTTCAGATAGGCGGCGCCCTTGGTGCCGCAGATGCGAAATTCGCAGGCCTGGAATTTACGACCAAAGGCGTGGTTGTGGTTGATCGACAACGCGCAGCGGGTGTGGGGGCCGTAATCGAGGATCATCGCGGTGCGGGTGTTGGAAACGGTTGAGGACGGATGGCCAAGGGTTTTGGCATGGATGCCCTGTGGGTTGCCCATGATATCGCGGACGAAATCGAGGTAGTGGATGGAGTGCAGCAGGATTTCCACACGGGGCAGATCCGCAAGGAAGGCCCAGAGGTGCCAAGGGGTATCGAGTGCAAGCCATGCGTCGAAATCGACCACTTCACCCAGAAGGCCGCGGGCGATTGCGTCTTTCAACGCCAGCGACATCGGGGCAAAGCGGAGTTGGAAATTCACTGCGGCGCGAAGGTTGCGGGCGCGGCAGATGCTAAGAATCTCATCGGCGGCGGCGAGGTCGGAGCCCATCGGTTTCTGGATCAGCACCACCGCGCCTTCGGGCAGCGCGCGCAGGATTGAGGCGATTGCGGCTGGTGGAACGGCGAGATCATAGACCGCCTTGGTCCCCAGAGATGTGGCCTCGGCCATGGTTGCGAAAGCCTTGGTGGCGTGGGTTTTTGCGAGCGCGCTGGCCTTGGCATGGTCGGGGTCATAGATGCCTGCCACGGTGAAACCGGCCCTGGCATAGGCGGGCAGGTGGGCGTCGGAGACGATGGAGCCTGCGCCGAAGATCACCACTGGCAGGCTGGTTTTGGGCGGTTGGATGGATTGGGCAAGCTCAATCATGGTGGAAAACCGACGGCATTTCGGCCCACCATTCGCCCTCGGCGCGGGTATCGAGTGGCCGTTGCAGCGGCATGCAGACCGCCCACCAGCGTTGGGTTTCTGGATCGGCGGCCATGCGGGCCATATCGGCGGTGAAATCGGTGCCGTGATATTCGAAATAGGCAAACATCAGGTTTTCGGGTTCCTTGAGGAAAATCGAATAGTTGCGGATGCCGCAATCGCTGATCTTGGCCAGAATGGCGGGCCAGACGGCGGCGTGCAGGCGCTTGTATTCGGCCTTGCCCTCTTCTGATAGGCCAATCACGGAGCCATGACGTTCCATCGCTAATCCCCCTGTTTGATCACAAAGCGCGAGCCTTGCGCCATGCGTTTGCTCAGTTCTGCGTGGTCCCATTCTATCCCGATTCCCGGAGCGGTGGGGGCCAAAGCCATGCCGCCTTTGCGCGCCATGGGGGCTGCGATTTCATCGAGTTGCGGGATATATTCCAGCCAAGGTGCATTGGGCACGGCGCAGACAAGGCTGACGTGGATCTCCATCAGAAAATGCGGGCAGATCATCAGATTGTGCGCCTCGGCCAAATGCGCGATCTTAAGCCAAGGGGTGATGCCGCCGACGCGGGCGACATCGGCCTGCACGATCCCGCAGGCCTCGGCGGCGATGTAATCGGCGAATTGGCCGGGGGAATACATCGACTCGCCCACCGCAATCGGCACGCGTGAGAGGCGGTTGAGGCGGGCGTGGCCTGCGATGTCATCGGCGGGCAGGGGTTCTTCGAACCACGCGATATTGAGGCTTTCCAACAGGGGCAGGCGGCGGGTGGCCTCGGGCTGGGTGAGGGATTGGTTGGCGTCGGTCATCACTTCGTAATCGTCACCAAGGGCGGCGCGCACGGCGGTTAGGCGGGCCGCGTCACCCGCCACGGTCGGCTTGCCGATCTTGATTTTCGAGCCGCGAAAGCCTGCTTCGCGCATCGCCAGCGCATCCTCGACCAAGGCGGAAGGTTCCAGATGCAGCCAGCCGCCTTCGGTTGAATACATCGGCACTTGCGCCTTTGCGCCGCCCGCCAGCACATGCAGCGGCAGGTTGGCGCGTTTGCAGCGCAGATCCCATAGGGCTGTGTCGATGGCGGCAAGGGCCAGTGACATGATCGGACCAACGGCGGTGGCATGGCTGTGAAACAAGAGGTCGCGCCAGATGGATTCGATCATTTCCGCCTCACGCCCCATCAATGCGGGGAGGAGGGTATGGCGCAGCAGGGCCAACACCGAAGGCCCGCCGTCGCCGATGGTGTAGGAATACCCCATGCTTTCAGCGCCTTCGGCATCGGTAAGGCGCACAAAAATGGTTTCCTGCGATTTGAAAGTTTGAATCGCATCGGTGCGCAACACTTTGGGCACCAGATCAACAAGGAAGGCTTCGGCTTGGATGATCTTTGGCATGACTATCCCCGCAAACTTAGGCCGGTTTCGGCATCGAAGATATGGCAGCGGTCAAGGGTGATGCCAAAACGCATTCTCTCGCCCGAACGCACCGGGCGAGGGTTGAGCATTTTGGCCTGCACTTCGCTGCCCGCAAGGCTGGCGTAAAGCAGGGTTTCGGTGCCCAAGGGCTCGGTCAGCAGAACGGTCATTTCCACATAAGCCATATGGGCGGTGGGCGGCAGGGCGTGGCCTTCGGGCATGATATTGTCGGCGCGGATTCCGTAATCGACCTTTTGCCCGGTGGTGACGGTGAAACCGGGGGGCAGCGGCAGGGCAGAGCCATCGGTCAGCATGACTTGACCGCCTTGCACGGTGCCGGGCAGCAGGTTCATCGGCGGCGAGCCGATGAAGGTGGCGACAAAGCTGTTGATCGGGTTCTCGAACACCTCAAGCGGGGTGCCGATCTGGATGATATGGCCGTCACGCATGATCACGATGCGGTCGGCGAGGGTCATCGCCTCGATCTGATCATGGGTGACATAGATGACGGTCGAGCCAACCTTTTGGTGCAGTTTCTTGATTTCCACCCGCATCTGGGTGCGCAGTTTGGCGTCAAGGTTGGAAAGTGGCTCGTCAAACAGGAACACATCGGGATGGCGCACAATGGCGCGGCCCATGGCGACGCGCTGGCGCTGACCACCCGACAAGGCGCCGGGTTTGCGATCCAGCAGTTCGGTCAGGGACAGGATTTCGGCGGCCTCATTCACGGCGGCGGTGATCTCGGACGCGCTGCGTCCGGCGATTTTCAGCGAGAAGCCAAGGTTTTCACGCACCGACATATGCGGGTAAAGCGCATAGTTTTGAAACACCATCGAGATGTTGCGGTCGCGTGGCGGCAGGTCATTGACCACGCGGTCCCCGATGATGATCTCACCGCCCGAGATATCCTCAAGCCCCGCCACCATCCGCAGGGTGGTGGATTTGCCGCAACCCGAGGGGCCGACCAGCACCACAAATTCGCCATGCTCGATATCAAGGTTGATCGCGTGAACCACGGGCAGCGCGCCATAGCGTTTCATCACGTTTTTCAGATGCACTTTGGCCATATCTTATCCTTTTACGCCGCCAAAGGTGAGGCCCGCGATGAGGTGTTTTTGCACAAGGAAGGTCAGCACCAGCGCAGGCAGGATCATCAGAACCGCCAGCGCGCACATGCCGCCCCAGTTGAGGGTGAATTGCGAGGTGAAATCCAGAAGGCCCACCGGCATGGTTTTGGAATTGACCGAGCGGGTCAGTTGGCTTGCCAGCGCGTATTCGTTCCAGCTTGTCAAAAAGGCGAAGATGCCGGCGCTGGCGATGCCTGCGCGGGCGACGGGGAATTCCACACGCCAGAAGGCTTGCCAGCGGGTGCAGCCGTCGATTTCCGCGGCCTCGGCCAGCTCTTTGGGCACCTGGCGGAAAAAGCCGTCGATCAGCCAGATGGTGAAGGGGACGTTCATGGCGATATAGACAAGGATCAGGCCGAAATGGGTGTCGATAATGCCGGTGCGGCCGAAGATGATGAAGAGGGGCAGCGATAGCGCCACTCCGGGCACGGCGCGGGAGGCCATCAGGCCCACGAAGAGCGCCGATTTGCCCTTGAAGCGGTAGCGGGCGAAAGCGTAGCCGCCGCTCATCCCGATCAGCAGCGCGATGACGGTGGAGGTGACGGAGATGATCAGCGAGTTGCGGAAATAGGTCAGCACCGGCACGCCGCCCTCACCGATGCCGCCGAACATGGCGCGGTAGTGGTCAAGGTTCAGCTCTTGCGGAATCCAGACCGGCGGTTTGGCAAGGATTTCGACAGTGGGGCGGAACGAGTTCAGCACCACCCAGAGGCCGGGCAGGCAGATCAGGGTCATGGCCAGGAACAGCCCCGTCAGATGGGCGGCTTTCCACAGGCGGCGGCGCAGGCGGTGGGTTGCGGGCGATGCCATGGTTTAATCCCCCATCCCAAGGCCCAAGCGGGCGGTTTGCAGTTTGCGAAAGAAATAGACGGTGAAGGCGATGGACAAAAGGATCGAGACATAGCCCATCGCATTGGCGTAACCCATGCGGGCATCGACATAGCCGGTGCGCCCGATCAGCGTCCAGAGCAGTTCCGTGCGCCGTGCGGGGCCGCCGTTGGTCATGATTTGCACGATGTCATAGGCGCGCGCTACATCAAGCGAGCGGATAGCCATGGCGATGTAGATGAAGGGCATCAAGAAGGGCAAGGTGACAAAGCGGAAGCTTTGCAGGGGCGTGCAACCATCGACCTTTGCGGCCTCAAGCGGGTCTTGCGGGATGGCGAAAAGGCCTGCGAGGATAAGGATGGCGAAGACGGAAGTTGAAGTCCAGACCTCGGCGAAGATGATGGCGAACATGGCCAGATTGCCGTCAACCAGCCAAGGGATCGCGGTATTGCTAAGGCCCAAGGATTGCAGGGCGTTGTTCACCAAGCCCACGTTATCATTGAAGATAAATTTGAACTGAAAGCCCACAAGGATGGGCGAAAACATCATCGGGAACATCATGGCAGTGCGCAGGGCGCGCTGGCCCATGGTGACCTTTGACACCATCAGCGCAAGGCCAAGGCCGAGCAACATTTCAAGATTGAGCGCGATGGTCAGCAGCACAACGGTGCGCCCGAAGGCCTTCCAGAAATTCGCATCGCCGACGGCTTTTTGATAATTGAACGTGCCGATCCACTTCCACAGCGTATCGGGGCGGGTCAGGTGATAGGGCGTAAAGCTGGAGTAAAGCGAGAACAGCAGCGGCACCATCACCACGACGGCAAGCAAGATGATCGCTGGCAACAGCAGCACCAACCATTGGGGCAGTTTTGGGCGGGTCATTTGCTATCCGTGATGGGCGGAAAGGAAGGGCGGCGCTTTGTTGCGCCGCCCCGTTTGGCATAGCCAAGGATCAATAAACGCCGTTTTCCTTCATCAACCCGTCCACAGCGGTGGAGGCATCCGTCAGCGCCTGATCAATGGTCTTGTCACCCAAGATTGCGGCCTGAAGTTCGGGGAAGATCAGGTTGCTGGCTTCGATCCAATAAGGCGTTGGCGGCACCGGGAAGGCGGTGGCTCCGGTTTCCTGAAAGGCTGCCAGAACTTCGGCCTTGTAAGGATCAGACTTGGCTGCGTCCAACACATGCGCCCAGACAGCGGTGCGGGTAGGCAAAGGGCCCGCGCTGCTTTCAAGGATTTGGCTGTCTTCATTGGTCAGGAACTCAACCAAGGAGGCGGCGGCCTCTTTGTTGGGGCAGCCCTCTGTCACCGACAGGCCGTGGAAACCTGACCAGCCGGTGCGGATACCAGCCGAGCCTTTGGGCGCAGGCGCTACGCCGACATTGCCCGCAACCTTGGAGGATTTTGGATCGTTGAAAAAGCCCGCCCATCCCGGCCAATCCAGATTAAGCCCGATGGTGCCCGAAGCAAAGCCGTTGCCCAGATCGTCCCACAGATAGTTGGTGGTGCCCGGAGGCACGGCACCGGCTTTGTAAAGATCGACAAACCAAGCCAACGCTTCTTTACCGGCAGCGGAATTGAAGGCGGGCGACATGTCGTCATTGAACATCTTGCCGCCATTGGCGACGACCAATTCATAGAAGCGTCCGTTGATCGCCTCGTCCTTGCCCGCATATTGGGTGCCGTAGAAATTCGGCGGATCGGCGAAGAATTCGGCCTGATCGCGGAACTGGTCCCAGGTTTCGGGCACTTTCAGATCATAGCCGAATTTCGTCTTGAAGGCCTCGGCCTTGGCGGGATCGGTGTAGAGCGATTTTTGGTAGTAAAGCGCCGAGACGTCGAATTGCGCGCGCGGCAACATGGTAAGTTTGCCGTTCACCGTGGCGGCCTTGATGTTGGCGGGCACAAATTCTGCGATGGTTTCAGCAGGAACCAAGGCGTTCAGATCGGTGAAGAGATCGGGATATTGCGGCGCAAAGGACGAGTGATTCGACCCCACGCACCAGCTGGTGGTGCCAGCGGCGATGTCGGCCTTGTATTCCTTATCCAACTCGAAGTGATTTTTCTGGCTGAGGATGCTGACCTTGGCTCCGGTTTTGGCCTCCCATTCCGGGATGCGGGCGTAAAGCGCCTCATATTGTTGGCCGCCGATCAGTTTGGCCTCGACAGTGACGCCGGTAAATTCGCCGTCAGCAAGCGCTGCCCCCGCAAACCCAAGCCCCGTAAGCAGTGCCAGCACAGAGCCAGCCGTTAATTTCCGCATGGTTTGTCCTCCCGTTGGTGCCTGCCCTCCCGTTTCCGATCAGAGCGCAGACGGTGCAGATGAATTTTATATTCGGAACTCTGTTTCATAGCTAAACTTGACAAATGCCGCGAGTCAAGGTGGACTCGCACTTATGCGGCACGAATTCCGCGATCTAACGGGGAGGGAAACCATGCTTTTCGACACGCATTTGCATCTGGTGGATCGCAAGCGGCTTGCCTATCCGTGGCTCGCCTCGGTGCCCGCGCTGGATAGCGACTGGAGTTATGAGGCCTATGAGGCCTCGGCGCGGCGCGTGGGTATTTCCGATGTGCTGCATATGGAAGTGGATGTGGCCGAAGCCGATATTGACGCAGAGACGGCGATGGTGGCCGAGTTGATGGCGCGGCCCGGCAGCTTGATCCGGGGGGCGATCTCGGCGGCGCGGCCGGAAAGAGCGGGGTTTCAGGGATGGCTGGAGCGGGTAGACAGGCGGGTGATCAAGGGCATCCGGCGGGTGCTGCATGTGGTGCCGGACGAAGTGTCGCAGGGGCCGGTGTTTCGCGACAATCTGCGCCGGATCGGGGCGGCGGGCCTGCCGTTTGATATCTGCGTTCTGGCGCGGCAATTGCCGCTGGCGGTGGCATTGGCGGATGCGGCTCCTGATACGCAATTGGTGCTGGATCACTGCGGCGTGCCCGATATTGCGGGCGGCGGCTTTGAGGCTTGGGCTCAGGGGATCGCGGAGCTGGCAAAGCGGCCCAATGTTCATGCCAAGATTTCGGGGATCACCGCCTATGCGCGCGCGGATTGGGCACTGGACGATTTGCGCCGCTATACTGATGCGGTGCTGGCAGTTTTTGGCGCAGGGCGGCTGGTTTGGGGATCAGACAGCCCGGTTTGCACCCTGCAATCTAGCTTGGGCGAATGGGTGGCGGTGAGTCATGCGCTGTTGGCCGGGGCAACGGAAACAGAGCGGGCGGCGATATTTCACGGCAATGCCCGCCGAATTTGGGCGATATCTTAGGCGGTTTCGCAAACGGCGGAGAGTTTGTTGCCATCAGGATCACGCAGATAGCAGGCGTAGAAATTCTCACCATAAGGACGTAGGCCGGGCGCGCCCTCATCTGTGCCGCCAGCGGTGAGACCTGCGGCGTGGAAAGCATCAACGGCGGCGCGGGTTTTGGCCTCGAAGGCAATCATCGAGCCGTTGCCATGGCTGGCGCTGCGGCTTTGGTCAAAGGGCTTGGTGATCCAGAGCCTTGTGCGGGCGTCATCAGCCAAGCCATAGCCGATTTCGTCAGGGTCCTCATGGCGCAGGGTAAGGCCGAGGGTGGGCATGACGGCCTGATAAAAGGTTTTGGCACGGGGCAGATCGTTGGTGCCAAGAGTGATATACAAAAACATCAGCTTTCCACTTCATCGACGGTGGCTTGCCCCGACAGGCGTTGGCGCAGGATGCTCCAGCTTAGCCCGATGCCAAGGATCACCGAAAGGGCGAAGATGCCAAGCCAGAGGTTGAGGGAAGGGTTTTGCAGGGTGAGGATGCCATAATCAATCAGCACCCAGATCAGGGCCGCGACGATGGCGCTGATCAGCACGATGCCGAAAGCCCCGATGGAACGGATGGTGGCACCGATATAGATCAGATAACCCACAGCCAAAAGCAGGCCAAACAGCAGCGCCAGCGGCATTTGCGCCGACCAATTCGCCTCGACCCAGCGGGTGAAGTTGTATTGGGTGGGGTTATAGGTGATCGAGAGCAGCGAAAACGCCCCGAGCCAGCGTAAGAATATCCCCATATCACCCTCTTTCCTGCTGCCCGATGTCACAGGATCGGGCCTGAGCCGTATTTAACGGTTTCGTCGGCTGAAAGCTATCGCTATAGGTCAGTCGGTTTTTCCAGAAATGCAAGGATATGCCATGGCCAATGTTGTTGTCGTCGGTGCCCAGTGGGGCGACGAGGGAAAAGGGAAGATCGTTGATTGGCTTTCCGAGCGGGCCGATGTGATCGCCCGTTTTCAAGGCGGCCACAATGCCGGGCATACTTTGGTGATCGATGGCAAGGTCTATAAGCTGTCGCTGTTGCCCTCGGGGATTGTGCGTGGCGGCAAGCTGTCGGTGATTGGCAATGGCGTGGTGGTGGACCCTTGGCATCTGGTCATGGAGATCGACAAGCTGCGCGGACAGGGAGTGGAAATCACGCCGCAAAATCTGATGCTGGCCGAAAATGCCAGCCTGATCCTGCCGATCCATGGCGAATTGGACCGCGCGCGCGAAGGCGTGGTTGGGATGGCCAAGATCGGCACCACCGGGCGCGGGATTGGTCCGGCCTATGAGGATAAGGTGGGCCGTCGCGCCATTCGGGTGGCGGATCTGGCCGATGAAGCAACGCTGGTGGCGCGGGTGGACCGGCTGATGGGGCATCACGATGCCTTGCGCCGGGGTCTGGGGATTGCGCCGATTGATCGTGAGGCGCTTCTGGCCGCATTGCGCGAGATCGCGCCGCAGGTTTTGCCCTATGCACAGCCAGTGTGGAAGGTTCTGACCGAAGCGCGCCGTGCCGGAAAGCGGATTTTGTTCGAGGGCGCGCAGGGGGCGCTGTTGGATATTGATTTCGGCACTTATCCGTTTGTGACCAGCTCCAATGTGATCGCAGGCCAGGCGGCAACCGGCGTGGGGCTTGGGCCAACGGCGATTGATTTCGTGTTGGGGATCGTTAAGGCCTATACCACGCGGGTGGGTGAAGGCCCGTTCCCGGCGGAATTGTTTGATGCCGATGGCGAGCGTCTGGGCGAGCGCGGGCATGAGTTTGGTACCGTCACCGGGCGCAAGCGGCGTTGCGGCTGGTTTGATGCGGTGCTGGTGCGGCAAACCTGCGCCACTTCGGGCGTTTCAGGGATTGCTCTGACCAAGCTGGATGTTTTGGACGGGTTCAAGACACTGAAAATCTGCGTCGGCTATGATCTTGATGGCGTGCGTTTGGATTATTTGCCGACGGCCGCCAATGCGCAGGCACGTTGCAGACCGATATATGAAGAGATGGCAGGCTGGAGCGAGACCACCGCAGGCGCGCGCTCGTGGGCCGAATTGCCCGGTGCTGCGATCAAATATGTGCGGCGGATTGAAGAGCTGATCCAATGTCCGGTGGCGCTCTTGTCAACCAGCCCCGAACGCGACGACACCATCCTTGTTACCGATCCTTTCGCAGATTGAGTGGGCAAGATGGCAATTGGGTATAAGGCGCGCAAGCGGTTGTCTTTGCTGATCCTTTTGGTGGGGATGCCCGCCTATGTGGTGATGGCGGTGACCTTGATGACCCATATCCAGCGCTTGCCGATCTGGGCCGAAGTTCCGGCTTATGTGGTTTTGGGTTTTGCCTGGATCGTGCCGTTTCGGGCGGTGTTCTTGGGCGTGGGACAAGCCGATCCGGAAAAAGAAAGGGCGGAAGAGCGTTAGCCCTTCCGCCCCCCGTTTTGGGGTATGAGTGGCAGCCTCAACCCGCTATTCTTTTTGCCTCGGCCAGAAGCGGCGAGCGGTCCGTCAGGGCATAGCCGCCGCTGTCCATCCGGGTGATGCGGCCCTGACGCAGCAAAGTGCCAAAGCTGCGCAACTGGTCCTCACGACTGCTCTCGTCGCCTTCGGGCAGGGTGCGCACCTGTTGCAACAGGTGGCGGCGCGAGAACTCGGGCTTTTTCAGCACTTCAGCGCAATAGACCGCCGCCGCCTCAAGCATTTCGGAAAGCTCGCTTGCGCCCAGAGACTCAGCAAATTCAGCAAAGTTCTTGCTGTCATCAAACAGGTTGTCATCGCCGTCCTCGTCCAGTTCGCTGGTGGCAGCTAACGATGTAACCCTGCGCGGACGTACCGGGGCAATAACCGTTATCGTGCGGTCGATGCGTTGTTCGGACACCAGAACCAGCGGAGTGGGCCGCTCGGTGCCGATGCTGCGCTCGGCAGCCTTTGCCTGGCCGTTGTCAGTGGCGATCGATGGACGGCGCGGGCGAACGGCACGATCAAGGTCGCTGCGATAAGCACTTTCGATCGTATCTTCGCCGGGTTCCACGCCGGTGATCTGACGTTCGGCCTCGGTTGCAGCGACGGCGGCTTTAAGGTGGGACACAGCAGATTGACGGCGCTTGTTGTCAGCGCTGTCCATGGCGGAATTTGCCTGGGCGATCAGGCGCGACATTGCCGCATCCTCGTCATCCATCGAGAGCTGTTTGCGCGCCTCGGGTTGGATTCGTTCCTCGGTGACCAAAGGCTCAACGGCGGCGTCGGCTTCAATTCCGGCCAGGACGGTGGCAAGATCATCCTCAGGGCTGTCACCGTTGGTTTCGAGAGCGGCAAGTTCGGCCTGTAGGGCGGCTTCGGCCTCGGCAGAAAGCAAACTGACGGGCGCCGTTTGCGCTGCGGGATTTTGGCTTGCCGGATCGGCTCGACGGATTCGGATCACCCTCGCGCGGGCGCGCAAGGATTTGGCGCCTGCCGGATCATCGGCACCGATGTTTGCCGCTGCAAGTGTTTCTGCGGGCGCCGGAGGTGTGGCCGTTGCAGGGATCTCAGCTTCGGCTGCCACATCAAGGAGCGGTGCTTTGGCGTCGGCAAGCGCGGACACTTCTGCGATTTCTTCGAAATCGTCAGCATCATTTGGATCTATCATCGCGCCAAGCGATGCCATCAAGGCGTCATCTGCAGCGCGGTCTTGTTCCGCAGTATCAGGTTCAACTGCAAGGGGTTGGCTTGCCGCTTTGGCGATGTCTTCGGCCAAAGCATCATCGCCAAAGGCCGTATCGGAAAGGGTATCTTCAAAATACCGCGGATCAGCGGTTAGGTCAGCGTCCGGATCGGGCATGGCAGCATGGGCTGCGCGATCAGCAGCCAGCTTTGCGCCTAGCCCATCAAGGAGGGTAAGATCGTCAAGCTCCTGCGCTGAGGTGATGGTATCTTCGGGGGTGAAATCTTCGGAAAGGTCGTAAGAAAAATCAACCGGCTCATGCGGGGTTGGTTGCGGCATCGGAGTGGTTGCCGCATGGTTATAGGGGTCCGAAACCGGGTCGGTGATGATCAGGCCAC
The DNA here is from genome assembly GCA_965366095.1 of uncultured Cypionkella sp. Classification (GTDB taxonomy): domain Bacteria; phylum Pseudomonadota; class Alphaproteobacteria; order Rhodobacterales; family Rhodobacteraceae; genus CBDUEF01. The sequence goes on from CBDUEF010000016.1 coordinate 12,982, forward strand.
CCAGAGTATCCTCGTCCTGGGGCGCATAGGCGGCAAAGGTGGGCTCGGGCAGATCGGCATCGGCTGCAACTGCGGCAGGCTGCACGGTGGCAGCAAAGTCCGCGAGAGACTCACGCACATCGCTGGAATGCTCGTCTTCAGAGAAATCCGTGCTTTCAGCGAAATCGGGAAACTCATCCGCCTCGGGCTTGATGCTTTGAGCAGAGTTCTGGACAGCACGAAGGCGTGACAGTTTGGCAGCGACCGATTCGCTGCTGCTGATCGTTGCTTCGGGTGCCAGACTGGGCGTCCTTGGCAGAGAAACAGCCTGCGGCACAGGGAAATGGCCGGAGGAGTCCTCGGCGCGCAGGATCACACCGTTTTCGTTGATTTTCGCCTCGACCCGGCGCTGAATCTCGCGTTCGGCAATTTTATGGAGCATGGCGGCATCGGGCGTGGGCGGTTCGGCCCCGAAATAGCGGTCATCCGCCGCCAGATCGCGGAAATATTCCGCAATCGCCTTCATGGTGTTGAATGGTTCCTCAAACCCCTCCAAAGTGCAGGAGAAGGTGCCATAGGAAACCGTAAGGATCTTACTCGCACCGATCATAGGATGCTCGCTTTCTGCCAAGTTCGTTAACGGCAATCTGCCGATGCAAGGGTTCGATTCCGTGGACAGAACGCGGTCATTTGAAGGATTGATTGTGTTCAAGCAACTGGCGATCTGCCTCATTTCAGGAACAGTATCGGTATGAAAGCGGCAATTGTCCAATCACAGGGCGGGGTGACTTTGGCCGGTGGGGCGTCGTTTTCGCGTAGTTTGTTGAAAAAAGCGCTGAATTTGGCCCCGGTGATGGTGGCTGCAGACAGTGGGGCAGATCGGCTGTTGGCATTGGGGCAGGAACCGGCAGCGGTGATCGGCGATTTCGATTCGATTTCCGCTGAGGCGCGGGCGCGATTGGCGGGGCGGCTGCATGAGATCGCCGAGCAGGACACCACTGATTTTGACAAGGCTTTGCGCTCGATCGCCGCGCCGTTTGTGCTGGGCGTCGGGTTTGACGGGGCGCGGCTGGATCATGGCTTGGCGGCGTTGAACGGCTTGGTGCGCCATTCCGAGCGGGTTTGCATTTTGTTGGGTGCCAAAGATCTTGTCTGTCTTGCGCCTTTGGAAATTGAGATGCGATTGCCGGTGAGGATGCGGTTTTCGGTGTTCCCGATGGGCGAAGTGACGGGCGAAAGCCAAGGGCTGCGCTGGCCGTTGCAGGGGATGGATTTTGCACCGGGGGGCGTGATTGGCACCAGCAACGAGGTGAGTTCCGCGCGGGTGCGGCTGCGGTTTTCAGCGCGTAAGATGCTGCTGATCGCCCCACTCAGGGCGTTGCGTCCGGTTCTGCAAGGCTTTGGGTGGCCAGATTTTGATCCATCTGGCGCTCACGCAGGATGATATAAAGACCCGAGGCGGTGATGATGGCGATACCCGCCCATGTCAGCGCATTGGGAAAATCATCAAACACCAGATAGCCCAAGGCGACAGCGGTGATGATCTCAAGGTAATGCATCGGTGCAAGGGTTGAGGCCGGGGTGAATTTCAAGGCAGCGGTCATGCACAAATGCGATGCCGCCGCCCAAAAGCCGACGCCAAAAAGCCAAAGCCAGCTTAGGCCCGCTGGCCAAACCGGATCGAGTGGCGGGACCGCCCCGCCATTTGCCAATATCAGCACTGGCACACAGATCAAAGTGCCGATCAGGCCGGTGTGCAGTTGTTGCATGACCGGGTGAATATGGGCAGCGATGGCCTGCGTGGTCAGCATATAAAAGGCGAAGGTAAAGGCTGTGCCCAGTGGAAACAGCGCGATCAGCCCGTAATTGGCAAAGGAGGGTTGTATCACCAAAAGCGCCCCGGCAAAGCCGATCACCGAGGCGATGATGCGGCGCGAGCCGACCGGGTTTGCAAACAGCAGTTTCCCCATGATCAACAGGATGAAGGGCTCAACAAAGACAATCGCCAGCGCATCGGCGATGGGCATTACAGAGACCGCAGCCACAAAGCAGAAGGTTGAGGTGATCAGAAACAGCGTTCGCAGGGCCATCAATCCCCAAAGCCGGCGCGGCAGCGGCAAGTGAAGCCCCATGGCCGCGGCCACCGGGAACATCAGCAGGCCCTGGACCAAAAAGCGCGCAGCGGTGATCTGGCCGACGGGAATGGAGGCGGTGGCCAGTTTCGAGCAGGTGTCCAAGACGGGTGCCAGCACACAAAAGGCAAGCATAAGCAGGATACCGGGAAGGACGCGGGCTTGGGTCATCGCGTAGTGCTAGGCGATTGCGCCTGCCGGGGATGGTCTGAAAACGACATCGGGGCATTTTCGGCCGATGTGCAGGGCTTTTGGGCCAAGTTGCTCCGGACAATTCGATCCAAAGGGACAAGTTCTTGGGGGCCGGAGGTTGACGGCGTGTGGTGGTCTGCATATTTGTTAGTGACTGATAACTAACATTTGGATCGTAACCCGTGAGCGAGCGCAAATCAGCCAACAGCCGCAAAGCTGAAATCGTGATCGCGATGCTGCGGTTGGCGGATGAATTGGGGCCGGATCGGTTGACGACGAATGACGTCGCCAAGGCTGTCGGTTTGACCCAGCCGGGGATATTCCGCTACTTTCCAACCAAGCACGACCTTTGGCTGGCGGTTGCGGCACATATTGCGGAAATGATGACCGCCGCCTGGAGCGAAGTTGTGGCAGAGCAAGCCGCGCCGCAGGATCGGGTGAGCAAACTGCTTTTGGTGCAACTGCGCCAGATTGCGGCGAACCCTGCTATTCCCGCGATCTTGCATTCACGAGAGCTTCATACCGAAAACGCGCCGCTACGGGCGCAATTTCTGGGTTTGATGATCCAGTTTCAAGCGCTTTTGGTTGAGGCGCTGACCGAGGGGCGAAGGCAGGGCGCGTTTCGTCCAGACATTGCGCCGGGTGACGCGGCAGTGCTGTTGATTTCGCTTGTTCAGGGGTTGGCCATCCGCTGGTCGCTTGGCAAGCGGGCATTTTCACTGGAAGCCGAGGGCGGGCGGTTGCTGGCCTGCCAAATTGAACTGATGCGGGTGCAACCGGGTTTGAAGGAAAGCAGATGATGGCTTTGACAAAGCGCAGTATTCTCGGGGCGGTTGCTGTTGCAGCGTTTGCAGTTGGCGGCTGGTTCATTTTGACAGAGCGACCGGTGGCGGTGCCGGTGGTGATCGCCGAGCAACAGGCGCAGATCAGGGTCTATGGCCTTGGCACCGTTGAAGCGCGGATCGTGTCGAAAATTGGTTTCGAGGTGGGGGCGGCGCTGACCGAATTGCATGTCGACAGCAATGAGGCGGTGCAAAAGGGCCAGATTCTGGCCAAGCTTGATCCCGCTGACCAAGAAGCGCGGGTGGCGCGGGCCGAGGCGGGCACGGCGGCATCGCAAGCGGCCATCCTGAAGGCGGAGGCCAGCGTTGCACGCGCCAAGGCGGTCTTGGCGCAACGGTTGGCTGCAAATGCGCGCCAGCGGGAACTGGCCTCGCGCAGTGCGATCTCGGCGACCCAAGCCGAAGAGGCGCAACGCGATGTTGATGTTGCTGCCGCAGATTTGACGGTGTCGCAAAGCGAGGTGGCGGTTGTCACGGCGCAGGCCGCCGATGCCCGTGCAGCTTTGCAATATGAACAAACCTTGCTGAATCATCACGTTTTGAAGGCGCCTTTCGATGCTGTGATTGTCGAGCGCCATGCCGAAGCCGGCACAGTTGTGCGGGCAGGGGATGTGATTTTCACGTTGATGGACCCGAAAACCGTCTGGGTGCAGGCCTATATCGACGAAGGCCGCGCCGGAGAGTTGGCGGTGGGGCAAAACGCGGAAATCCGGCTGCGGTCTTTGCCGCATTCGGTGTTCAGCGGCGTGGTTGCCCGCATTGGCATCGAGAGTGACCGGGTGAACGAAGAACGTCGGGTCTGGATAACCTGTTCTGACTGCCCGGGGCAGGTGTTTTTGGGAGAGCAGGCCGAGGTGCGGATCACCACCGCCGTTCTTGAGAGCGCCGTTTTGGTGCCCGAAATCGCGGTTCATGGATTTGACGGCCATCAGGGCCGGGTCTGGGTGGTGCAGAATGGACGCCTTGCCGAGGTGCCGCTGATCTTTGGCCACCGGACCGAAGATGCGCGGATTGAAGTTGTCTCGGGGCTGCCCGAAGGCGCAAGGATTGTGGCCAGCCCCGTCAAAGCGCTGACCGAGGGGCGGCTTGCGCGTGTGATCGGAGATGCGCCATGAACCTTGCCTGGCGCGATGTGCGGCACAATCTGTTTCGCTTTATCCTGACCTGTCTGGGGCTTGGCCTGCTGATGACGGTGGTTCTGGCGATGATGGGCATCTACAATGGGCTGGTGTCTGACGCACTGAACATCGTGAAGGCACCGCAGGCGGATATCTGGGTTGTTGAGGCCGATACGCAGGGGCCCTTTGCCGAAGCCTCAAAAATTCCGGGCGACACCCGTGATGCCGTGGCGCGATTGCACGGGGTCGCCGAGGCGGGCAGCATCACCTATCAGACAGTTGAAGCGCCTTTTGGCGGGGCGGTGTTGCGGCTTTACGTGATCGGCTATGAGCGCGGCCAATTGGGCGGACCGCAAACCATCATCGAGGGGCGCGGCCTTGAGGCCAGCCATTTCGAAATGGTCGCCGATGCCAAAACCGGATTGGTGCCGGGCGACACCATCGAGCTGGGGCGCAATCGGTTTGAAGTTGTTGGCCTTGTCAAAGATACGATGAACTCGGGCGGAGACCCTGCAAGTTTCATCACACTGGCCGATGCGCAGGTGCTGCAAACGCAGCTTGCCCCACCGGCGGCGCGGGTGCAGGCGGCGCGAGGGGCTGCTGCTGCCACGGGCTCGGCTACGGTTGCCGCCGTGATTGCGCGGCTGGATGCCAACGTCGACCCGGAAAGCGTGGCGCAGACCGTGCGGCAGTGGAAACACCTGTCGGCACTGACACAGGCAGATCAGGAAGAAATCCTGATCAAATCGGTGGTGGACAAGGCGCGCAAACAGATCGGCCTGTTTCTGGGGATATTACTCACCGTCTCGGCGGTGGTGATCGCTTTGATCATTTTCACT
>CBDUEF010000017.1:0-18064 GCA_965366095.1 uncultured Cypionkella sp.
GGGGCATTTTGGGGGGGCGAAAGGGCAGAAAATGAGCCGCCGAAACCGCCGATGGCCGTGCGGGCCGCAGAGAGGATAAAGATGTCAGTCATGGCGTCCCTTCCGAAGACAAATTGGCGCAAACGTCGCGATTGGTCAAAACCTGCAAGGGATAGTCTAGCGCGGCGGTTCAACCTGCGCAGCACTATTTTTGCGGGACGATAAGCCAAAAAAGGCTAGGAAAGGCCCGGTCTTGGTGCGCCCTTGAATGACCCGCCTTGGGGAAGTTCAAGTTGGCGATAGGGGTTTGCGACCTGATGGGGTTAACAAAAACGCGTCCTGCTCTTCGAAAACCACTGTAGACAGCGGGCCACCATAGGCCGCGCCGGAATCAAGGTTTAACCGGTTGCCGTAATGGGTGGGCGTTTTGATTGTGGTGTGGCCATGCACAACCAAAGCGCCATGGTCACGCGGATCGTCCAGAAAAGCCGCCCTGATCCACAAGAGATCATCTTCGGTTTGCAAATGCAGCGGGATGCCGGGGCGCAGTCCGGCATGGACAAAAACCACATCGCCGCGCTGATAGCGGTCGGGCAGGGCGCGCAAAAACGCGCGGTGCTCGGCCGGAATTGCCGCCACCGCCTCGGCGTGAACCGGCGCTATGGGGCGATCTGCGGCATTCGCTACACCGTATGAGGCCAGTGTCGTTCCGCCCCCGATACGCGGGTGCAGATAGGAAAGCTCTTGGAACAAGACCGGATCCACCCATCTCGGATCATCCAGAAACCCGCTGAACAATCTGTCGTGATTGCCCTTGAGAACCACCCAGTCCCGCCCCGCCTGAACTCCGTTCATCAAAAAGTCGATCACGCCACAGCTGTCCGGGCCCCGATCCACCAAATCGCCAATGTGAACCACTGGCGCTTGGCCGTATTGATCCATGTCTTTTTCAATCAAGGCATGTTGGGCGTGCAAAAGCTCTAGATGGCCGTGAATATCGCCAATGGCGTAGGTTCTCATTTCCATCTCCGCTCTGAGCGCTGACCCTAACCTCCGGTCACCCAAAGGGGAAGTCGCCGATTTGACCTGTCAGGTGGTTATCGCTAACATTTCGGTAAACATGGGAGTCGAAAAATGACCGTTCAGCCGAAAGAACAGCTTGCACAGATAGGACTTGTCGGGCTGGGGACGATGGGCGCCGCCCTTGCGCTGAACATTGCGGAAAAGGGCTACCGTGTTGCCGTGTGGAACCGAACCCATTCGGTTACCGAACAATTCATGGCCGATGCGGGGCCATTGGCAGCAAATCTGGTGCCGACGCAAACGGTTGAAGAGTTGGTTGCGGCCCTAATGCCGCCGCGGGCTATCATCTTGATGGTGCCCGCTGGCCCGGTTGTTGATGCGCAAATTCAGACGCTTCGCCCGTTGCTGATGCAAGATGATCTGATCATTGATGCTGGAAATGCCAATTTTCATGAAACCGAACGCCGGAGTGCCGAAGCAACCGCAGCGGGAGTGCCGTTTCTGGGGATCGGCGTTTCTGGTGGCGAAGAGGGGGCCCGGCATGGCCCCTCGATCATGGGGGGCGGGACAAGGGCTTCGTGGGACAGGGTTGCGCCTATCCTGACGGCGATTGCTGCGCGCTTTCAGGACTCGGCTTGCGCCACATGGATGGGTGAGGGCGGTGCCGGTCATTTCGTAAAGATGGTGCATAACGGCATCGAATATGCCGACATGCAGATGATCGCCGAGGCCTATGGCGCAATGCGTGATGGGATGGGTATGGCGCCGCAGGCGATTGGTGAGGTGTTTGCGGGCTGGGACAAGGGCATTTTGCGCTCATATTTGACCGAAATCTCGGGAAAGGTGGCGATGGCGCGTGATCCCAGCACCGGCTCGGCCATGCTGGATGTGATTTTGGACGCCGCCGGTCAAAAAGGCACCGGGCGTTGGACGGCGATTGAGGCGCAACACCTTGCCGCCGCAGTGCCGGTAATCGAGGCGGCGGTGATGGCGCGCAATGTCTCGGCCCGAGTGCAGGATCGCAGGCGCGGCGAAGAGGTGTTTGGGGTGGCGGATGAAAAGCTGACCGCAGTCAGCCTGAGCGATCTTGAAGGCGCGCTGATTGCCGGAAAGATCCTGTGCTATGCGCAGGGGTTTGAGATGTTGACGGCGGCGTCAGTCGAGAATGGCTGGGCCCTGCCAATGCCCGAAATTGCGCAGGTTTGGCGTGCGGGCTGCATCATCCGCTCGGCAATGCTGAATGATATGGCCAATGCCCTGCGCGAAGAGGCAACGCGCAATCTGATCTTTGCCCCGTTCTTTTCCGAGCTTTTGCGCAACCATTTGCCCGCTTTGCGCCGGGTGGTTGCGCAATGCCTGATTGCGGGATTGCCGGTGCCCGCCCTCTCCGCCGGGTTGAACTGGTTTGAAATGATGCGGCGCGCTCGCGGAACCGCCAATATGATTCAGGCGCAGCGCGATTTCTTTGGCGCCCATGGGTTTGTGCGTATTGATGGGTTGCCGGGCACGCATGGCCCTTGGGCGCTTGCCGCTGGTTGAGACATCTTCGGCGGGTGGTCCCGCCGAAAAAGCGTTGATCGGTAAGCTGAGGGATGGACCTGTCAGGCAACTTCGAAGTGCAGCGGCTTTACCTGTTGGAACATCCCGGTTGATTCCAAGGTGTTGACCACTTTGGGATCTATGGCCTGGTCAAGGTAAAGGATGGCAATTGCCTCTTGGCCGACACCAGAACGCCCCAGGGTAAAGTTGGCGATGTTGACGTTGTTCTTGCCCATGGTCATGCCCAAAAGACCAATGATACCCGGCACATCCGCATTGGTGGTATACAACATATGTGCCCCGATTTCGGCATCAATGTTGATGCCTTTGATCTGGATAAAGCGCGGTTTGCCATCGCTGAAACAGGTGCCAGCGACTGAGCGCTCGCGCTTTTCGGTGACCATGGTGATCTTGATATAGGCATCAAAGGTGCCGGTCTTGTCTTGACGGGTCGTCGAGATCTGAATGCCGCGCTCTTTGGCAACGATGGGGGCCGAGACCAGATTTACATCAGGATTATGGGCCTTGAGAACCCCGGCAATGACCGCTGAATTCAGCGCGGCAAGGTTCATTTCCGCGACAGTTCCATCATAAAGGATATTGATCGCCTTGATCGGCTCTTCGGTCATCTGGCCGATGAAAGCGCCCAGATGGCTGGCAAGTTTGATCCATGGGCCCATAACGGCGGCCTCTTCGGCGGTGACATTGGGCATATTCAAAGCGTTTTGCACAGCCCCGGTCAGCAGATAATCCGACATCTGCTCGGCCACTTGCAGCGCGACATTTTCCTGCGCTTCGGTGGTTGCGGCACCCAGATGCGGCGTGCAGACGACATTGGGCAGATTGAACAGCGGATTTTCTGTGGCGGGCTCGATCTCGAACACATCCAGCGCGGCCCCGGCGACATGGCCCGATTTCAGCGCCTCGGCCAAGGCGGTCTCGTCGATCAGGCCGCCCCGCGCACAGTTGATGATGCGCACGCCCTTTTTCGTTTTGGCCAGATTTTCCGCCGACAGGATGTTGCGGGTTTTGTCGGTCAGAGGCACGTGCAGGCTGATGAAATCAGCGCGCGCCAGCAGCTCTTCCAGCTCGACCTTGGCCACGCCCATGGCATGCGCCCGCTCGTCCGACAGGAAGGGATCATAGGCGATAACCTTCATTTTCAGGCCCAGAGCGCGGTCACACACGATACCGCCGATGTTGCCCGCCCCAATCACACCAAGCGTTTTATTGAACAACTCGACGCCCATGAAGCGCGATTTCTCCCATTTTCCGGCCTGAGTGGACAGATTGGCCTCGGGCAGCTGTCGCGCGCAGGCGAACATCATCGCAATCGCATGCTCTGCCGTCGTGATCGAATTGCCAAACGGCGTGTTCATCACGATGACGCCCTTTTTGGACGCGGCAGGAATGTCGACATTGTCAACGCCGATCCCGGCGCGGCCAATCACCTTAAGGCGGGTGGCCTTTTCAAGCAGCTTTTCGGTGGCTTTGGTTGCTGATCTGATGGCAAGGCCATCATACTGGTCGATGATCGCGGCAAGGGCGTCTTTGTCTTTGCCAAGTTTCGGCATGTAATCGACTTCAACACCACGGTCGCGGAAGATTTGAACAGCGGTTTCGGAGAGCTCGTCCGAGACCAAAACGCGGGGGGCCATGTGATATCCTTTGCAATTGGTGCGCCGTGAAAGCGCGCCTTGATGGGGGGGAGGCTGCGCGGTTACGGCGCAGCGCAGTGCATTTATTGGGCCGCTATTTCGGCGGTGAAAGCATGGGCGATCCACGGCATCAGCGCCGCAACATCCGCCGTTTCCACGGTTGATCCGCACCATATCCGCAGGCCCGCAGGCGCATCGCGGTAAGCCCCGATATCATAGGCCACACCGGCTTTTTCCAATCGCTTGGCGACCGCTTTGGCAAAGGCTTCACCGTTAATGATACGCGGATCATCAAAACGCAAACACACGCTGGTGGTCGAAGCGGTTGCAGGTGTTTGGGCAAGATTTTGCAGCCATGGGTTGGTGGCACAGAAATCCCAGACCACTTGAGCATTCGCCGTCGCCCGCGCGATGAGGCCGCTCAGGCCGCCCAGTGAGACCGCCCAGTTCAGCGACACAAGATAATCTTCCACCGCCAGCATCGAGGGCGTGTTTATGGTTTCCCCGGAAAAGATGCCTTCGATCAGCTTGCCCTTTGATGTCATCCGAAAAATCTTGGGCAGCGGCCAGGACGGGGTGTAGCTTTCCAACCTTTCCACGGCGCGGGGTGACAGGATGATCACGCCATGTGCGCCCTCGCCACCCAGCACTTTTTGCCAAGAGAAGGTTGTGACATCCAGTTTCGCCCAATCCAAGGCCATCGCAAAGGCCGCCGATGTTGCGTCACAAATCGTCAGGCCCTCACGTGTTGAGGGAATTGCATCGGCGTTGGGAAGGCGGCAACCAGAGGTGGTGCCATTCCACGTAAACACCACATCCGAATTGAAATCGACGGTCGCAAAATCGACGATCTGGCCATAGGGCGCGATCTTGACTTTGGCGTCCAGTTTCAACTGTTTGACCACATCGGTGATCCAACCTTCGCCAAAGCTCTCCCAGGCCAGCATCTCGACAGGTCGGGCTCCCAAAAGCGACCACATCGCCATTTCGACGGCCCCGGTGTCAGAGCCCGGCACGATGCCAATGCGGTAATCGGCTGGAACGCCCAGAATTTCGCGGGTCAGATCAATGGCCTGTTTCAGCTTGGCCTTGCCAACGCTTGCCCGATGCGAGCGGCCCAAGGGCGCATCGCTAAGCATATCTAGGGAATAACCGGGGATTTTGGCACAAGGGCCAGAGGAGAAGCGCGGATTTGCCGGGCGCTGTGCCGGGGTTTCAAAATCAGTCATGGTATCCTTGCAGATAAATGCCCTTCGTTGGGGAAGGGTGTCCCGCTGCAATGGATATGGGGGCTTGCGCTCTGGCACAAGCGGCAAAGTCACGCTAAAGCGGCGGAACGGCTTTCATTTGCGACGAAATCTCCACTATCGGAAACTTTGAATGTATATCGTCACCTTGCTGACCAATCCACTGCAACCGTCACTCAATCTGGTGTTGGTAGAATCATTGCGAAATGCCTGGGGTGGCGGTGCCGCAATCTGGCTCAATCCTGGCGTGGCAGCAGAGTTTCCTATCGAGGCAATGCCGCATGATCTCTGGGATGTCTGGCAAGATCTGCAGGCCGTTGGGGTTGATCTTTTGGTTCAGGCCGCCCAAGGCCGCAAAAAGCGCCTGCTTATAGCCGATATGGACAGCACCATGATCATGCAAGAATGCATTGATGAGCTTGCCGAAATGGCGGGTGTTGGCGCGCATGTGGCCGCGATAACGGCCCGTGCCATGAATGGCGAGATCGAGTTTGAGGCTGCATTGGCCGAACGCGTAGCCTTGTTGAAAGGCCTGCCAGAGGCAATTATTGCGCAGGTGATCAGGGATCGGATCACGCCTATGCCGGGTGGGCGAACGCTGGTTGCAACCATGAAAGCCAGCGGGGCCTATACCGCATTGGTGTCCGGCGGGTTTACGGCCTTTACCTCGGCAATCGCGGCAAAGCTGGGCTTTGATGAAAATCGCGCAAATCGCTTGGGGATTTCCGATGGGCTGTTGACCGGAACGGTTGCGGCACCGATTCTTGGGCGCGAGGCAAAGGTGCAAGCCCTGGTGGAAATAGCCGCAAGGCTGAAGATCACCCCATCGCAGGCCATGGCCGTTGGCGATGGCGCGAATGATCTGGGGATGTTGGGACTTGCCGGAGCAGGGGTGGCTTTGCATGCAAAGTCCAGCGTCGCGGCCCAGTGCGATTTGCGCGTGAACCACGGCGATCTGACGGCCCTATTGTATATGCAAGGGTTTCAAATATCCGAGTTTGTTGAATAGAATAGCGTTGGGCCCAAACCCATTCCTCCGGGCTATTGATCAGATGATCGCATTTTCGAAGAAGCCCCGGCCTTCGGTGATGCGCTCAAAGCCAAAAGGCGAAAGATCGAGTGAGCGATACCCGCCGTAGATTAACCATTCAGCAGTGCCGCGCCCCATTGCGGGCGATTGCTGCAAGCCATGGCCGGAAAAACCGTTCAAAAAGATGAAATTTTCAACGACACTATGCGGCCCCGTGATGGCATTTTGATCCAATGTGTTGAAATCATAGTGCCCGACCCATTCGCGTTGAATTTTAATCGCCTCGAATTGCGGAATCCTGGTGGCAAGCAAAGGCCAGATGTGATCCTGCCAAAGCCCGTGATCCATGGTGAAATCGTTAAAATCGACGGCAGGATCGTCTTCTGAATGGCCGCCGCACATAAAAGTGGCTTTGCCATCCTGGCGCACATGAAATCCGGCGGGATCAATCGTGAGCGGAAGATCACGGACCAAGGGGGTTTCAGCCGAAAAAACCCATGTGTAGCGCTTGCGTGGTTCGATCGGAATTTCGATACCCGCCATCCGCGCCGTAACCGCGCCGCGCGTGCCCGAAGCGTTAACAACCTGCCCGCAAGAGATCACCTCACCCGATTTCAGGGTGACCGTTTCCACCCGTGTTCCGGCCAAATTGCGGCCGATGGCGACAACTTCGTTGGCCAGATACTCAACTCCCTTGGCCCTCGCCTGACGGCGAAACAGATCAAACAGAGTGATCCCGTCAAAGTAGCCTTCATTTACGGTGTTGATGCTGCCCAAAATCAGATCATCGGTGTTGTAAAACGGAAAATCGGCCTTGATTTCATCCGCAGTCAAAAGCCTTGTTGCGGCCCCTGCGGCCTTTTGAACAGCGTGACTTGCACGCAGGCTTTCGGCAAATTCGGGTGTATTGGCCAGATACATATAGCCGAAATTCTGGATCGTCAGCTTTGGCGCGCCGCTGTCTTGCCCCATGAAACGCGGCAGATCTTGCACAAACTCGGCCCCAAATTGCGAAATCTGCACGTTCAATTGTGCCGAAAACTGTTGGCGGATGCAGGAGTTTGTATGCGAGGTCGCTGCAAACTCATAACTCGGATCGCGCTCAATCACCAAGACCGAGCCAGTGAAATCGGGATTGTCGGCCAAAAACCAAGCCGTCGCAGAGCCCAGCATCGCGCCACCAATGATCACGACATCATAGCTTGTTTTCTTTGGGGCATCGGTTTTCAGCGCGGGCATTTAGACAATCTCTCCATTGTTTGCGGCGATCTTCACCCTGTCGATCTCTGCATCTGACAGGCCATAGATGTTTCGCGCCGCCGTTTCCGAAATGTAACCAAGTGCCAAATCGCGCCTTATCGAGGCTGGGTCGCGGTTAGCAATCTCACCATAGCCAGCACCGCCGGGGAATGCCATCAGCACCTTGCGGCCATGGGGCACAAATTGCTTGCCCTTGCCTTTCATCGCGCTGCCATCGTCTTGCGCGATGGTGGTTGGCGCCCCGGAAATTCCGCCGCGACGGCCCCGCGCGGGGTGATCAACTCGGTCGAACATGGCCTGAATATCAAATTCATGCCCCTCACGCGCGCCGACTTCCATGAATTGCCCCAAGCCACCACGATATTGACCGGCCCCGCCAGAATCAGGGCGCAGCTCTTTGCGCCAGATGATCACGGGTCCGGCCTGTTCTGTGGCCTCGACCGGCATGGTCATTACACCCGAGGGAAAGGCCGTAGCGCTCATCCCGTCCAGTTGGGCGCGCGCGCCTGAACCGCCCGAATTGAAGGTGAGCACTTCGGAGCGGCGCGCGTCCAATGGGGCCACAGCATCGGTGCGCGGGCGCAATGAGACCTGAAAATTGCACAGGCAACCGGCCCCTTCGGCGGGGACAGTTGCAGGCAAAATCTTGTCCAAGGCGTTATAGATGGTGTCGGGGATCATATGGCCAGTGACGTGGCGCAAGGCAACCGGCGCGGGATGCAGGGCGTTGAGGATGCAGTTTTGGGGCGCAAACACCTGAAACGGCGCGAGGCTTGCCGCATTATTGGGGATCTCGGGCGCGATGGCACATTTCAAGGCGTAACAGGCATAGGCCTTGGTGTAGACCATCGGCACATTGATCCCCTTTTTATCCAGACCCGACGTTCCGGTGAAATCACACAGGACATGATCGGCTGCAAACACCAGTTTGACCATCAGATCAATCGGGCTGGCATAGCCATCAATCTGCATTTCCCCTGTGGCCTCGCGCCCAGCCAACTCGGCAATGCGCGCGATGGTCGCCTGACGCGAGTTGCTGAGGATGAAATCCGAAATGGCTTGCAGGTTGCTCAGCTGGAACTCGGCCATCATATCGATCAATCGGCGCTGGCCGATTTCGTTGCAGGTCGCCAGAGCATAGACATCGCCAACCAGTTGATCAGGCTCGCGCACATTGCTGCGAATGATGCGGATCAGGGTTTTATCAACCACGCCACGCTCGGCGAATTTCATGATCGGGATATACAAGCCTTCTTCATAGATCGAGTTGGCATCCGCACCAAAGCCGCGCCCGCCGATATCGACGATATGGGCGGTGCAGGCCAGAAAGCCCACCAGATCGCCACGATAAAACGACGGGGTGACCACCGTTATGTCATGCAGGTGGCCGGTTCCCTCCCAAGGGTCGTTGGTAATGTAGATGTCGCCCTCGTGGATATTCTCGCGCCCGATGCGGCGCATGAAATGCGGCACGGCATCGGCCATGGCGTTGACATGGCCCGGCGTTCCCGTCACGGCCTGCGCCAGCATCTCGCCGCGATCATTGTAAACCCCGGCCGACAAATCGCCCGCCTCACGCACCGAAGTGGAAAAAGCCGTGCGCACCAGAGCCTGCGCTTGCTCTTCCACGATCGAGATCAGGCGGTTCCACATGACTTGTTGGGCAACTTTGGAAATGGACATCTCAGGAATCTTTCTCGGTCAATTCGATGCATCCATCCGGCAAGGCCAAGGCTTTGCGGCTGACCGGCACGATTATCGTGGTTTCGTCTTCAACAATGACAGCCGGACCAGCAAAAGAATTTCCGCTGGCCAATGTGCCACGTGCAAAAACGGCGGCACTCATGCTTTTTCCCAAGGCCGCATCAAACAGCAGTCGCGCGCCGGAGGGGGTGGCGGTGCCCTCCTTGCGCATTGCTGCGGCTGGGGGGGATGCGGGCGAGGGTGCAAAAGCATTCACGGACCAAACCGTGATTTCCACCGCCATTCCCTCCACTGAACGGCCAAAAAGCGCTGCATACTCGGCTTCAAAACTGGCGAGAAAAACCGCCGGATCGGCAGCGCGGGCCTGTTCTGGGGTGAAGGCGACGGGAATTTCCCAGCCCTGTCCGGCATAGCGCATATAGGCCTTGTATTCGGCTTTGATCGCGGTTGCGGGCTTGCAGGTTTGCACAAAACCTTTCGCCTCTTGCTCAAGCGCCGCGAACAAAGCAACCACTGCCAAGGCGTCGAAATCATGTAGCCGCATGAACACCGAACGGCTTGCCTCAAAACTAAACGGCGCGCGCAAAAAGCCGATAGCAGAGCCGACGCCCGCACCCGGTGGCACCAGACAGCGGGCAATTCCCAGCTTTTCGCACAGCCGCGCCGCATGCAATGGCGCGGCGCCGCCAAAAGCGATCATGGTGTATTGTGACAAATCCTCACCGTTTTCAACGGCATGCACGCGCGCAGCATTGGCCATGTTTTCATCGACCACCTCGGCCAATCCCCAGGCGGCCTCGATGGTCGACATATCCAGAGGCCTGCCAATAGCCAGATTTAGCGCTTGATCTGCCTTTTCAGGGTCTAGCGCCAGACGGCCACCAGCAAAACTGGCGGGGTCCAGCTTGCCAAGGATCAGGTCTGCATCCGTGACCGCAGGCCGGGTGCCGCCACGGCCATAGCTTGCCGGGCCGGGCTCTGATCCCGCACTTTCCGGTCCAACCCGGATTTGCTGCATCGTATCCACATAGGCCAGCGATCCCCCGCCGGCGCCGATCTCGACCATGTCGATGACCGGGATAGAGATTGGCATTCCCGATCCCTTTTTGAACCGATAGCTGCGCGCAACCTCGAACACCCGCGCGGTTTTCGGGGTTTGATGGCGGATCAAGCAGATCTTGGCGGTGGTGCCGCCCATGTCGAACGACAAAACCTTATCCAGCCGATGCCGTGCGGCAATATCCGCCGCAAAAACCGCCCCGCCCGCCGGGCCGGATTCAACCAAACGCACCGGGAACTCGGCCGCTGTGTCGATATCAATGATGCCGCCTCCCGAATGCATCAGGAAAACCGGGCAATCGGCCCCCTCGGCGCGCAGTCGTTTTGAGAGTCTGCCAAGATAGGATTTCATCAAGGGCTTGATATAGGCATTGGCAACGGTGGTGTTGAACCGCTCATACTCGCGCATCTGCGGGGAAACCTCGCAAGAGAGCGAGATCATAACATCGGGCAAACGCTGGCGCAGGATGTCACCGATCATCTGCTCATGGATCGGATTGGCATAGGAATGCAGCAATCCAACCGCAATGCTTTGGTATTGCGCATTCCCAAGACCAATGGCGAGACGCTCAACTTCGGCGGGATCAAGCCCCAGCAGAATTTGCCCCCTAGCGTCCATCCTTTCGCAAACAGTGAAGCGGCGATTGCGGGGCAGCAAGGGCTCGGGCAGCACAAGATTTAGATCATATTGCTCAAAGCGGCTTTCGGTGCGCATCTCAATCACATCCCTGAAGCCTTGGGTCGTGATCAGCGCCGTCTTTGCGCCCCGCCGTTCTATCAGCGCATTGGTGGCCAGCGTCGTGCCATGGATCATCTGCGATATCGCAGATGTCGCAATACCTGCCTGCGCACAAACCCGGTGCATCGCTTCGACAATGGCCTCTTCGGGCGCGGTATAGGTGGTCAAAACCTTGGCGGAATGACGCGCGCCGTCAACCTCCAACACCACATCGGTGAAGGTGCCGCCAATATCCACTCCCATCCGGGCGATTTTCCGTGTCATTCCATCTCTCCCGCAATGCATTTTTTCACGTTAACCGACTGTGCCGCAGGATAGAATTGCATAAAGTGATGGTCGTTGTCGGTAATGGGGCAAAATCCCCAGCACTTGCTTTTGCAGCATGTTCATGGCTAAGGGCGGTTTGCACTTTAACCCAGAAAGAGCCGGGATATTTCCTTGATGTCATTCGATCAATTGGGGCTGTTTATGGCCGGTGCTGCGGCTGGCGGTTTGATAAACGGGCTGGCGGGCTTTGGTTTGTCGATGTTTGCCATGGGGTTTTGGTTGCAAATCATGCCGCCGAGTCAGGCGGTGCCGATCATGGTGATCACAGCTGTTGTAACCGGATTGCAAGGCGCATGGGTGGTGCGCCGGTCAATCATCAAACATCCAGCACGTTTGGCAAATTTGACAGTGCCCGGGCTGGTTGGCGTGCCAATTGGCATTGGCCTGCTGGCGTCTATCGAGCCCCACATCATCAAACTGACACTGGCAGGATTCATGATGCTTTACGGTGGATTTTTCACCTTTCGCCGCGCCTTGCCCAATCTTGAGCGGCCGACACCGATGATTGACGCCGTGATTGGTTTTGTCAGCGGGGTGTTGGGCGGGGCCACGTCGCTTTCCGGCCCCTTGCCGACGATGTGGTGCGCGCTGCGTGGTTGGCCAAAGGTTGAAACGCGCGCGGTTCTACAGGCGTTCAATATTGTGATCCTGGCGTTTACTGCTGTGGGGCTTGTGCTTCAGGACCGCTATACATGGCAGATTCTGGGACTCATTGCCTTGGCTTTGCCTCTGACAATTCTGTTCGCACAGCTTGGATTATACCTGTTCAAACATTTGCGGGACGATCAATTCCGCCGGCTGTTGATCGCTTTGATGCTGATCTTTGGCACGATCCTTGCTTTTAAGGAATTGATGTAACGCCCATGGCAATTCATCTATTTCAAGGGGTGCGGGCGCTGTAAGGCAATAGGAATAACCGATCTTGGGCGAAAGGCCTTTAGCGCTCGGCGGCCTTTTCGGACCAATCGCCTCGGCTTTGCGCCCAAGAAATCACCACGCCTTTCAGCCTGTGAGCAGTGTCTTTCCATAGCTCAAGGTCGTTGTTGTCAAATGCCGCCTGCTCGCGGATAATTCGCGGATGACAAAATACGCTTACCAAATCGAAAACGCTGTGGCCCTGCGCGGGTCGATCTCTATCGGGGAATTGTCCGATTTGTTGGGCGTTTCCGATCAAACGATCCGGCGCGTGATACAGCCATTGGTTGACCAAGGCAAAGTGCGCAAGGTGCATGGTGCGATTGTCGCGGTTGATAGGCCGATAGATGTGCCTTTTCATGCACGCATGCAATTGATGCGGGCCGAAAAAACCTCGATTGCGACCTATGTCGCGTCACAGGTTCAGGATGGCGAAGCATTGGCGATAGATACGGGATCAACCTCTGCCTTTATCGCGCAGGCGTTGCAAATCCGTAGAAATCTGCAAGTGGTCACCAATTCCGCCTTTGTTGCCAGCACATTGGCCAATGTGGCTGGCAACCGGGTGTTCATGGCCGGGAGCCAGTTGCGTGACCATGACGGCGCGGCCTTTGATCGTTTGGCTTTCCAAACCATTGACCGGATGCGCGTGGAGCGTTGCATCTTGTCGGCCGCGCAGGTTGATCTGGATCGCGGCTTTCTTGCCCATGAGCGCTGTGAGGCCGATATTGCCGAGGCGATGCAGGCCATTTCACAACATGTGGTCATGGCGCTTGATCATTCCAAATTTATCCCCGGCCCCAAGATGGGCCTGATGGCCTTGATGCCTGTTCCTGCAGCGTCAACGATCGTTACAGATCGCCAGCCCCCCGTGGAGTTTGAGCACCTGTTGCAGCCTTTCCGACTGGTAATTTCGAAGAACATCTGAAAATGCATCCCAAATACCGCCGGATCAACCTGAAAGAGCCACAATGACCAAAGACGGCAGCAAGCAGCAAGTTTACACTTTGGTGATCGAGGTGGGCCGCAAAGAGGGCGACGGCTTGCCCGATAAGGCCACAGGTGCCGCTCTGATGTGCTATGCAAGTGGCGTGGATGAAGCCGAGGCAGTGCGCGAAACCGTGGCAATCCTCAAAGCGGCTGAATTGGCGCCATTGGACGTGGAAGGCTATGGCACTCTGGAAGAGAGGCTACAGGAAGGGGATGAAATAGACGCCGAAGAGCGGCTTTTGATGCAGCGTGCGCTTGACGAAAACTCGGTCATCGTCGCGCAAATGACGCCGTTTTTCGATTGAACCAGGGATGTGCCGAGTCACGCTGAACTTGATCAAGGTGGGGCGTTGTAAGGGGCGGGCTCATCGTGTCTATCCAGTTTCAATTTTCGATTTGGGCCAAGGCTTGGAGCTATCGACCCTTCATACTGCCTTGAAAGCAAGAACTCGGTCGGGTGGGGACGCATTTTCCACGCGCATGTGAGGGACCCTGCCACCCAAGATCATGCATCCTTGGGCGAAGGTTCGGGTAAAAGGGCGCAACCGCCAACCTCATCGGCACAGGCACACTCGGGCAAAATTTGACGGCGCGCGAAGGCGTCATGGCGTGCGAGATCCTCTGCACGTCTTAAATAGTCGACCCATAGGGCTCAGCCTAAATCCAAGCCATCGAATGCAGCGGATGAAGATCTGGTTTGCTTGCGCGCATTTTCCCAATGCCCCCTTCGCGCCCGTGTTGCGCAAATTTGCAAGGCTGCGCCAAACAGGCAGTTTCGGCACAGTGATCGCTATTTTCTGGCTACATGATGGAAATTTTGTTATTTGTTCCTTATTGGTTCACGCTTCCCGAGTCGCATCATGACCTTCGCCGAACTCTCTGCCCTGTCAAATTTCAGCTTCCTCAAAGGGGCTTCTCACCCCGAGGAATATGTGGACCGCGCGGCCAGTATGGGGCAGCCGGCGATTGCGATTGCGGATGTGAACTCGGTCGCGGGCATCGTGCGGGCGCATACCCGCGCGCGCGAAATTGCCCGCGATGGTGGCCCGGTGCTGCGGTTGATTCCGGCGGTGCGGCTGGTGCTGCGCTGCGGCTTTGCGTTGACCGCCCTGCCGCAGGATCGCGCGGCCTGGGGCAATCTGTGCCGTCTGCTCACCTTGGGCAGTCGGCGCAGCGAAAAGGGTGCCTGCGATCTCGGGATCGAGGATGTTCTTGACTGGGGCAAGGGTCTGGCATTTCTGATCCACCCCCAGCGCCCCGCCAACCCGGATCGCTGGTCCGCCGATTGGCACGCGCAAACCCGCCGCCTCTCGGCGCAGTTTGCAGGTCAATGCCACCTGATCATGTCACCGCAATGTGACGGGCAAGACCGTGCCCGTTTTGCCCTATTGGAGCTGCTGGCCAAGCGGTTGGCCGTGCCCACCCTGGCTACGGGTCTGCCGATAATGCACCACGGCGCGCGGCGGCGGCTGGCGGATGTGGTGACGGCAATCCGGCTGGGCAAGCGGATCGAAGAGTTGGGCCATGATGCCCTGCCCAATGGCGAGCGCCGTCTGCGGTCTGAGTCCGAGATGCAGCGCATTTATCCCGGCCATGAGGCGGCAATCGCGCGTGCCGGTGCTTTGGCTGAAACCTTGTGTTTCTCGCTGGACGAGTTGCGCCATGAATACCCGACCGCGGTGGAAAACGGCGAAACCGCGGCGGGTCGTCTAGAGCGTCTGACATGGGCTGGGCTCGATTGGCGCTATCCCGAAGGCGCGCCGGATCGGGTGCGCAAACAGGTGCGCCACGAATTGGAGTTGATCAGAAAGCTGCGCTACGAGCCTTATTTCCTGACCGTGCATGACATCGTGGCCTTTGCGCGGGGGCGGGGGATCCTGTGCCAAGGGCGCGGCTCGGCAGCCAATTCGATTGTGTGCTATGCGCTGGGGGTGACTTCGGTTTCGCCCGAAATCGGCACGATGGTGTTTGAACGCTTTATCTCCGAGGCGAGAAATGAACCGCCCGATATCGACGTCGATTTCGAGCATGAACGCAGCGAGGAGGTGATCCAGCATATTTATCAGCGTTATGGCCGGCATCGCGCGGGCCTATGTGCCACGGTGATCCATTATCGCGGCAAACGCGCCGTGCGCGAGGTGGGCCGCGTGATGGGGCTGGCCGAGGATACCTTGGCCGCAATGTCGAGCCAGATCTGGGGCTTTGGCGGGGCAAAGGATGTGACCGAGGCGCGGCTGCGGGAAATAGGGCTTGATCCCAGCGATGCGCGGCTGCGCCAGACCCTGGCGCTGATCGACGAGATTCAGGGCTTTCCGCGCCATCTGTCGCAGCATGTCGGCGGGTTCATCATCACCGAAGGGCGGCTGGATGAGTTGGTGCCGATCGAGAATGCGACGATGGAAGACCGCACGGTGATCTGTTGGGACAAGGATGACATCGACAGTCTGGGCATCCTCAAGGTGGATATTCTGGCGCTGGGGATGCTGTCTTGTATCCGCAAGGCCTTTGATCTGTTGGATAAACACGGATTAGGCCGCTACACTCTGGCCACCCTGCCGCCCGAGGATGCGCCCACCTATGGCATGCTGTGCCGCGCCGACAGCTTGGGCGTGTTTCAGGTGGAAAGCCGCGCGCAGATGAACTTTCTGCCCCGCATGAGGCCGCGTTGTTTCTATGATCTGGTGATTCAGGTGGCGATCATCCGGCCAGGCCCCATTCAAGGCGATATGGTGCATCCCTATCTGCGCCGCCGGAACGGGCAGGAAACCGTCAGCTTTCCCTCCGATGCTTTGGGCCGGGTGCTGGGCAAAACGCTGGGCGTGCCGCTGTTTCAGGAACAGGCGATGCAGATCGCCATCATCGGCGCGGGGTTTACTCCCGAAGAGGCGGACCGGTTACGCAGATCTTTGGCGACGTTCAAGAAACACGGCTCGGTCAGCGTGTTTCAGGAGCGGTTCATGCAATGCATGCGCGCGAATGGCTACGAGGCGGATTTCGCCGCCCGCTGCTTTGCGCAGATCGAGGGCTTTGGCAGCTATGGTTTCCCCGAAAGCCATGCGGCCAGCTTTGCCTATCTGGTCTATGCGTCCTCATGGATCAAACATCATCATCCCGGCATCTTCGCCTGCGCCCTGCTGAATGCGCACCCCTTGGGATTCTATGCCCCGGCACAGATTGTACGGGATGCGCGCGAACATGGGGTTCAAGTGCTGCCGCCCTGCATCAATGCCAGTGCCTGGGACAATGTGATGGAGAAATCCGAGGCCGGACTCGCCTTGCGTCTGGGGTTTCGACAAATCAAAGGGATAGAAGAAGAGCACGCGCTTTGGGTCATGGCCGGGCGCGGCAATGGCTATCGCGTGATTGAGGATGTCTGGCGCCGCGCGGGCGTTTCGGCGGCAACGGTGACCCTGCTGGCCCAAGCCGATTGCTTTGCCAGCCTGTGTATAGACCGTCGCGCCGCGCTGTGGTCAGCGCGGGCCTTGACGGGAGATAAACCGCTGCCGCTCTTTGCCGGGGATATCGACGGTGAGGCAGTCTATGAGCCAGACATCCGTTTTTGCCCGATGAGTGAGGGCGAGGCGGTGGTCGAGGATTACATGTCCCTGCGCTTGACCTTGCGGCGTCATCCTGTGTCGTTCTTGCGCCGGGCATTGACCCAAACGCTCCTCCTGCTGGCGGCATGACCCGGACCGGGGGGCCGTCTCGCGCCCCATTGAGGGCCGCAAGACGGCTCGGGCTCTGGGAACACGGTTCGGCCCGATTGGAAATGGCCGCGTCAGACACCACAAGCTGGACGCTCCGCGGGGAGTATTTGGACAAAGTGCAAATCAAATGCGCCCCGGCCCGCGGGGTCGGTCCAACCCATGTGAGAGCTTCACACGCGACCGGGGCGACTTGCGCTTTGGTGGCCATCGGGACTCCTCCCTGTTCCACGACTTCACTCTCGCGGATGCTTCTTAATAAATGCTTTCCAATTTGCACTTTGTCCAAATACTCCCCGCGGAGCGTCCGGCGGCACACTCTATCCTGACGCCGCAGAAAAGCCGTAGCAGTGTGGGTAAGCCGCAGAGCCACCCTGGGGCCCTAAATGGGGCCCAGGGTGGCCCCTGTTCAGCAAAACGTTCCTTCGCATTACCACCCGCCTGACACCTCTAGTCCTTTGGCGTGGAACACCCAAAGCCGTTCCCTTCCTCCCGCCTCGATCCGCCAATAGTTTCGTGCGCCAGATCGCCATGGGGCCGGAGCCAGCCACCATTCGGGCAGGATACGTTCTGGGCCAATAGCCATGCGGGTTACCAGATCACGACCACGCCAGCGAAAACGGGCGGGGGGCATCTCGTCCTCGGCGGGCGCTGTCGTTGATTCTGGCGGAAAGAGAAGCAACGGCCGAAGATTGGGTGGTTTGGGCCAAGGGGCCGGAGCAGGATCGGCCCATGCCGCCGCCAGCGACAGAGTGGCCTGGTCTGGCAGGTGGCTTTGTGCCGGATGCATCCAGATCACCGCCTCGCAACCCAGTTTTGCTCCCAGTATAGAGATGAGATCATCCAATGCACCATCCGTCTCATTGCCTTGGCTGTTTGTGTTATTGGTG
>CBDUEF010000018.1:0-17864 GCA_965366095.1 uncultured Cypionkella sp.
GGCCTCTGATCCACAGGTTTCGGTAAACCCGTTGTCGATCCTGACGCCGGGCATGTTCCGCGAAATCTTCCGCGCCCCGGCCCCGGTGCTGAAAAAACAAGGAAATGGCGGATGAACCTGTCCGATTTTGATTTCGATCTGCCCGAGGCGCTGATCGCCACCCGCCCGGCAAGGCCGCGCAGTTCGGCGAAATTGCTGCTGGCCCAAGGCGACCGTTTCACGGATGCAAAGGTGCGCGATTTGCCGCAAATCCTGCGCCCCGGTGATCGCTTGGTGCTGAACAACACCCGCGTGATCCCGGCACGGCTTTTCGGCACCCGCCAACGCGGCGAGGCGGTGGCCAAAGTGGAAATCACCCTGCTGGAGCCGCACCCCCAAGGCTGGCGGGCGCTTGCCAAGCCTTTGCGCAAAGTGAACCCGGGCGAGGTGATCCGCTTTTCCAACGATCTGAGCGCCACCGTCATTGCCAAATCCGAGACCGATCTGCAGCTGTCCTTCAACCTGAGCGGCCCGGATTTCGATCTCGCGCTGGCTGCGGCAGGCATGATGCCGCTGCCGCCCTATATCGCCGCCAAACGCCCGGCAGATGTGCAAGATCACATCGATTACCAAACGGTCTTTGCGCGTCACAGTGGCGCGGTTGCAGCGCCCACCGCCAGCCTGCATTTTGATCAAGACCTGCTGAAATCCCTTGCCGCCATGGGGGTCGAGTTCACCGAAGTTACCCTGCATGTCGGCGCAGGCACGTTTCTGCCGGTCAAGGTTGAGGACGTCACAACCCATAAGATGCACGCCGAATGGGGCGAGCTTACCGCCGCCGCCGCCGCGCAGATCGCCGCCACCAAGGCCGCGGGCGGGCGTGTCATCCCGGTCGGCACCACCGCCCTGCGCCTGATCGAAACGGCCGCAAGGTCTGGCCGGATCGAACCCTTCATCGGCCCCACCGACATTTTCATCTACCCCGGCTTCAAATTCGCCGTCACCGACGGGCTGATGACAAATTTCCACCTGCCCAAATCAACCCTGCTGATGCTGGTCTCGGCGCTCATGGGCCAGGACAGGATCAAGGCGATCTATCGCCATGCCATCGCGCATAACTATCGTTTCTTCTCTTATGGCGACAGTTCACTCTTGCTCCCCTGACGCATTCCTGACCAAAGCTGTCGCGCTTGGCCAGCCCTTTTGTCGGCCAAAATGCTACCACTCCCAAACCCAACCAAAAGGCCCACCCCATGTTGACAGTTCTGCGCAATTCCTGGGCCCTGTTGTTGGGCATCATGCTCTTGATGCTTGGCAATGGCATGCAGGGAACTTTGTTGGGCATCCGTGGCAGCCTTGAGCATTTCACCACCCTGCAAATGTCGGTGGTGATGTCGTGCTATTTTCTGGGCTTTTTGTTTGGCTCGCGCATGGCCCCCGACATGATCCGCCGGGTTGGCCATGTGCGGGTGTTCGCGGCGCTTGGCTCGATGATTTCGGCGGTGCTGATCATGTATGCGGTGGCGCCAAACTGGATCGCCTGGGCCTTGATGCGGGTGATGATCGGGTTTTCGTTTTCCGGCGTCTATATCACGGCCGAAAGCTGGCTGAATTCGGCCTCGACCAACGAAACCCGTGGTCAGGCCCTGTCGCTTTACCTCATCATGCAGATGGTCGGCATCATTATTGCGCAAATATTGCTCAATACCGGGGATCCTTCCGGCTTTTACCTTTTCGTTATCCCCTCGATTCTGGTGTCACTGGCGTTTACGCCGATTCTGCTGTCGGTTTCTCCGGCTCCGGCCTTTGCCTCGACGGCGCCGCTGTCGTTCAAACGCCTCTACAAAGCCTCACCCCTGGGCTGCGTTGGCATGTTCATCCTTGGCGGCATCTTTTCGGCTCAATTCGGGATGGCCTCGGTTTGGGGCACCCAGGCCGGGCTTTCGGTCAAGGAAATCTCGATCTTTGTGGCCTTCATCTATGTCGGCGGCTTGGTGCTGCAATATCCGATCGGCTGGCTGTCAGACCGGATGGATCGCCGCCGGCTGGTGCTATGGCTTGCCGTGGCCGGGGCGGTTGCGCTGTCGATTCCGGTGATCTGGAACGCTTTGCCCTTTTCAGACTCGCCCTTTGTGCTTCTGGTGCTGGTGGGCGCACTTGGCGGCGGCATATCCAACCCGCTTTATTCCCTTCTGGTTGCCTATGTGAACGACTACCTCGACAATTCCGATATGGCTGCCGCCTCGGCCGGGTTGATCTTTATCAACGGCCTTGGGGCGATCACCGGCCCGCTGATCACCGGCTGGATCATGGCGCAAATGGGCCCCGATGGATTTTTCCTGTTCATGGCGGTGCTGTTTGCCGTCTTGGCCATCTATACCGCCTACCGGATGACCCGTCGCCGCCGCACCCCCGAGGCGCAAGGCAGTTTCACCCCGATCAGCCCGACCTCTTCGGTGATGTCGATCGAGGCCGCGCTTGAGAAAACCGAAAGCCAAAATCGCCCCTAGCCAGCGGTTGCGCGACAGCCCTAAACCTGCCACGCTTGCCAGATCAAAGGGGGCGATATGGCGGATCCTGTTGAGATTCTAGACTATTGGCTGGGCGAGGTCGGGCCAAAGGGCTGGTATGCCGGCGGTGACGCCTTGGATGGCGATATTCGCGACCGCTACCTTGATCTGTGGCAAGCCGCCCATGATGATGGGCTAGAGCATTGGGTCGATGGCGCGGTGGGCACCTTGGCCTATCTGATCATCTGCGATCAATTCCCGCGCAACATGCACCGAGGCACCGCCTTGGCCTTTGCCACCGATGCCCGCGCCCGCGCCGCAGCCGGTCTGGCGGTAGACTCCGGCTGGGATCTGGACGCCCCCGAGCCAGAGCGGCAATTTTTCTATATGCCGTTTGAGCATTCCGAAGACCCCAAGGATCAGGATCTGGCCGTGCAACTTCTAAGCGAGCGGCTGTCTTCCAATCCTGACATGGCGCTGCACGCCCGTGCTCATCGCCGTATCATCACCGAATTCGGCCGCTTCCCGTTTCGCAATGCCGCGCTTGGCCGCGAAACCACCGCCTCCGAGGCCAGCTTCATCGCCGAAGGCGGCTATGGCGCTGTTGTCAACGCATTGAAAGCCAGCCATGATCAGGACGCATAGGGGTAAGGCGCTCGCATGGTTGCTGCAAAAACAAAACTAGTTTAATGGCAAACTACTTTTTCTGAGGAGGGAAAGATGGCTGCGCAAAATTTTGATATGATCGTTATCGGTGCTGGACCGGGGGGCTATGTGGCCGCCATCAGGGCCAGTCAGTTGGGCCTGAAAGTGGCCATCATTGAACGCGAAAATCTGGGCGGTATCTGCCTGAACTGGGGCTGTATCCCCACCAAGGCCCTGCTGCGCTCGGCCGAGGTGTTCCATCTGATGCACCGCGCCAAGGAATTCGGCCTGAAAGCCGATGGCATTGGCTATGATCTTGACGCCGTCGTCGCCCGCTCGCGCGGGGTGGCCAAACAGCTTTCGGGTGGCATTGGCCATCTGATGAAAAAGAACAAAGTCACCGTCTTCATGGGGGCCGCAACCCTGCCCAAACCGGGTGTTGTTTCGGTGAAAACCGACAAGGGCACCGAAGAGTTGACGGCCAAATCCATTGTCCTTGCCACTGGCGCGCGCGCCCGCGAATTGCCGGGGCTAGAGGCCGATGGTGATCTGGTTTGGACCTACCGCCACGCCTTGCAACCCAAACGCATGCCGAAGAAACTCCTCGTCATCGGCTCGGGGGCTATTGGTATCGAATTTGCCAGCTTCTTCAATACTTTGGGCGCCGACACCACTGTGGTTGAGGTCATGGATCGCGTGCTTCCGGTTGAAGACGCCGAAATCTCGGCCTTTGCCAAGAAAGCTTTCGTCAAGCAGGGGATGAAGATCCTTGAGAAAACCACGGTCAAGAAACTTGATCGCGGCAATGGCAAAGTCACCGCCCATCTGGAGGACGCCAAAGGCACCACGACGCAAGAGTTTGACACCGTCATCTCTGCGGTGGGCATTGTCGGCAATGTCGAAAACCTTGGGCTTGAGGCTTTGGGCGTTAAAATCGACCGCACCCATGTGGTCACCGATGAATTCTGCCGCACCGGCATTGAGGGCCTCTATGCCATCGGTGATATCGCCGGTGCGCCATGGCTTGCCCACAAGGCCAGCCATGAAGGCGTCATGGTGGCTGAATTGATCGCAGGCAAACACCCGCACCCGATCAAGCCCAATTCGATTGCCGGTTGCACCTATTGCCACCCGCAAGTGGCCTCTGTCGGCCTGACTGAAGCCCGCGCCAAAGAGGCCGGGCATGAGATCAAAGTCGGCCATTTCCCCTTTATCGGCAACGGCAAGGCCATCGCCTTGGGCGAGGCCGAGGGCATGATCAAAACCATTTTTGATGCCAAAACCGGCGAGCTTCTGGGCGCGCATATGATCGGGGCCGAAGTCACCGAGCTGATCCAAGGCTATGTGATCGGGCGCACGCTTGAAACCACTGAAGAAGACCTGATGAACACGGTCTTCCCGCATCCGACCCTTTCGGAAATGATGCACGAATCGGTGCTCGACGCCTATGGCCGCGCGTTGCACATGTGAAGGGCAGGGCGCTTGCCGCCCGACCCTAGGATAAAGGAAGCCAATGCGCGCTGCTCTTACGATCTTTGCGCTTTGGCTAAGCGGCCTTGGGGCTGCCGCGCAATTTGGCAAAATATCCGTTCTTTATGAGCAGCTTGGCGAAATTTACCCCAGCCATGCCGGGGTGGGTATCGGCATCATGCTGTCGGTCGTGGGCATCGTTGGCCTGATCTTTGGCGCAACGGCTGGACTTGCTATTGCGCGCATCGGCCCCCGGCGTGCCATCCTTGCCGCTCTGTGCCTTGGTGCCACCGCCAGCCTGATCCAAAGCCTGTTTCCGCCCTATGCGCTCATGCTGATCACCCGCGTGTTTGAAGGCGCGGCCCACCTCACCATCGTTATCGTCGGCCCCACCGCTATCGCCGCCATCGCGCCGACGCGGTTTCAAGGCTTTGCAATGACGCTCTGGTCCAGCTTTTTCGGGGTGGCCTTTGCCGCCCTGTTCTATTTTGCGCCACCCCTTGTTGCCGCCCATGGCCCGGCGCTGCTGTTCCAACTTCATGCGCTTTGGCTCATAACCTGTGCTGCGGCGCTGTGGTTCTTGATGCCCGCTGATGCCATAGCCCTTAGCCCCACGCGGCCGCAAAGCCTGCTGGATCAACACCTTGAGATCTACAAATCACCCAGCCTTGCCGCACCAGCCACCGGGTTCGTGTTCTACACCTTGCCCTTTGTCGCCTTGCTAACGCTTTTGCCGGCCCAAAGCCATCAATACGGCCACATGGTTGGGGTGGTGATGCCGCTGATCTCGATTGCTCTGTCGCTGACCCTTGGTGTTTACCTGCTGTCGAGAATGCCAGCGGTCCGGTTGGTGCAAATCGGATTTGCCGTTGCCTTCGCCATGGCAGTCCTGCTCTGGCTGGTCTGGGGCAACCCGTTCTGGCAGGCGGCGTTTTCCATTGGCCTTGCTGCCGCAATGGGCCTGCCACAAGGCGCAAGTTTCGCCACCATCCCGCAGCTTAACGCCAGCACCGCTGATCGCTCACGCGCGGCGGGGGCCATCGCCCAGCTTGGCAATCTTGGCACCACTTCGGGCACGCCCTTGCTTGCGCTGATCTTGATGCACGGCGGGGCCAACGGGCTGCTTGTCTTCATGCTGATCTGTTGCACGGGCGGAATCGCCAGCCATGCGATTCAATCGCGTCGCCGTGCCGATGGTGTGGGCCTTAGCGGCTGACATCGCCGCCGGCAGAAACCCAATCGCCTAACCCGCCGATGTTATGCGCCTCATAGCCCAGTTTCGACAGCGTCTGTGCCGCCATCCCCGACCGTCCGCCCGAAGCGCAGTATACGCAGACCGGCTTGCCCTGGGCGATTCTTGCATCAAAATCCGGGCTTTTCGGATCGGCCTTCATCGCCACCAGCGACAGCGGGATATGCAGCGCGCCCGCAGCCAGCCCCGAGGCCTTGACCTCGGCGGCCTCACGCACATCAATCAATGTAACTTCGCCCTTGCGGGCAATGGCCTCTTTGGCGGTAAAACGCGGCGCGGAAGAGCGGAACATGTTCAGCATGGCAGGGCCTTTTTTTCAGGATGCGCCATATATATGCAGTTATATGAATTTGTAAAGCCCCATCTCCGGCAAGCGCTCTATTCCGCTGGAATCGTTGGCTTGGGGCTCGCCCAGGACCGCCGGGCGCGGGCCTTGCGCCAAAGCTGCGCCCATTTGCGGAACGGATAGGTGAAAATCTTGATCGGATCCTTGTCTTCGATGCCGCTCGACAAGGCGCCCATCTGTTCACGGCAGCGGCCATTCTCGTAATAGGTGCCAAAAATCAGATCGAACGCCGGGATCAGATTGGCAAGGTTCTTGCCATAGGCCTCGGGCACATCGGCATGGTGCCAGCGATGATAGACCGGCGAGGCCAGCAGGAATTTGAACGGCCCGTGGTCGATGTCCAAATCAAGATGCACATACATATTATGCAGCGTTGTCAGCACCGCCACAAAAGGAATGGCGTCAGGCAGTTGCAACCATGTCAGCAAGAGGATGTAATTCATCGTCATCAAGACGGTTTCCAGAAAATGCACACGGTAAGTGGTAAAGGCGCTGACCTTGGTGTCGGAATGATGGGCCGCATGGGTGGGCCAAAGCCAGGTCGTATGCATGGCGCGGTGCAGCAGATAATCGGCAAAATCCCGCACCACCAGCGCCAGAATGATCTGCGCCCAAAGTGGCAGGCCCTTCCAGGTGTCAGGTGCCAAAGTCGGGATGCCAAGGGCATCATAACAAAACTGCGTAAAGTGGTAGATGTCATCAATAAACAACGCCGACAGCAGGATGTTCATCCCAACCAGCACCATGGTCGCGGCGATATTCTGGCGCGCGTGCAGGCTAAGCACATCCTTTTGCCGCAAGACCACATAGCACAGCGCAGTGAGCGCCACTGGCAACAACAGCATGCGAAACCCGACAAACCATCCAAGGGTATTGTTCAGCCAGTCAACAATGCTCATGCCGAAGTCTCCGAAGGTCGCCCGATCTATGTCGCGGCCGGTTAGGCCAAAACTGCCCACAAGATTTGGTGAAAATAAGGCACCTTCGCGTCGGTTCTGCGCGTTTAGGGCGGTTAAAATTGGCGTATGTTCATATTTTGTTCACATTTTCCAGTTGGAAACCCAAGAATTTGCGCCTATCTATGCAGTCGCAATTGGGGTGGGTCATGGCCGAGCAAAAGTTCATCGAGGTGCGCGGCGCGCGCGAGCATAACCTCAAGAATGTCGATGTGGACATTCCGCGTGACCAATTGGTGGTGATCACCGGGCTTTCTGGCTCGGGGAAATCATCGCTGGCCTTTGATACGATCTATGCCGAGGGCCAGCGGCGCTATGTCGAAAGTCTTTCGGCCTATGCCCGCCAATTTCTTGATATGATGGGAAAACCGGATGTCGATCACATCTCGGGCCTAAGCCCTGCGATTTCCATCGAGCAGAAAACCACCTCGAAAAACCCGCGCTCGACCGTCGGCACTGTCACCGAAATCTACGATTACCTGCGCCTGTTGTTCGCCCGCGTCGGCACGCCTTATAGCCCCGCCACCGGCCTGCCGATCACCGCGATGCAGGTGCAAGATATGGTCGATGCCGTGATGGCGATGCCCGAGGGCAGCCGCGCCTATCTGCTGGCCCCGATCATCCGCGACCGCAAGGGCGAGTATAAACGCGAATTCATCGACCTGCGCAAACAGGGGTTTCAGCGGGTTAAGGTGAATGGCGAGTTCTATGAGCTGGAAGAACCGCCAACGCTGGACAAGAAATTCCGCCACAATATCGACGTGGTGGTCGACCGGATTGTGGTGCGCGAGGGCTTGGAGACCCGTCTGGCCGACTCGTTTCGCACGGCTCTAAACCTCGCCGACGGCATCGCGGTGATCGAAACCGCCCCCGCCGAGGGCGAGCCCGAGCGCATCACCTATTCCGAGAAATTCGCCTGCCCGGTCTCGGGTTTCACCATCGCCGAGATCGAGCCGCGCCTGTTTTCCTTCAACGCCCCCTTTGGCGCTTGCCCGGTCTGTGACGGCCTTGGAATGGAGCTGTTCTTTGATGATCGCCTTGTGGTGCCGGATCAATCCTTGACCCTTTTGGGCGGGGCAATTGCACCATGGGCCAAATCCAAAAGCCCCTATTTCACCCAGACCATCGAGGCGATGTCCAAGCACTATGGCTTTGATCGCAAAACAAAATGGAAAGACCTGCCCGAAAACGTGCGCGAGGTGTTCCTGCGCGGCTCGGGCACCGAAGAAATCCAGTTTCGCTATGATGAGGGCGGGCGCATTTACCAGGTTTCCCGCGTCTTTGAAGGCGTTGTTCCCAATATGGAACGCCGTTACCGCGAGACAGACTCAAGCTGGAGCCGCGAAGAAATGGAGCGGTTTCAGAACAATCGCCCCTGCGGATCTTGCGGCGGTTTCCGTCTGCGGCCCGAGGCGCTGGCCGTGAAAATCGCAGGGCTGCATGTGGGGCAGGTGGTGAAGATGTCGATCACCGAAGCCTTTGACTGGATCGCCACGGTTCCGACCAATCTGACCAATCAGAAAAACGAAATCGCCAAGGCGATCCTGAAGGAAATCCGCGAAAGGCTGGGATTTCTGGTTAATGTTGGGCTGAACTACCTGACGCTTTCGCGCAACGCCGGCACGCTGTCGGGCGGGGAAAGCCAGCGGATCAGGCTGGCCAGCCAGATCGGCTCGGGCCTGACCGGCGTGCTTTATGTGCTGGACGAGCCCTCTATCGGGCTGCATCAGCGCGACAATGACCGCCTGCTGACCACGCTGAAAAACCTGCGCGATGCGGGCAATACCGTGCTGGTGGTCGAGCATGACGAAGATGCCATTCGTGAGGCGGATTACGTTTTCGACATGGGGCCGGGCGCGGGAGTGCATGGCGGCAGGGTGGTCTCGCACGGCACACCTGCCGAGGTTGCCGCCGATCCGGTCTCGCTGACCGGCCAATATCTTTCCGGCGCGCGCGCCATTGCGGTGCCAAAAACCCGGCGCAAGGGCAATGGCAAGAAACTGGTGGTGGTGGGGGCGACAGGCAACAACCTTAAAAACGTCACGGCCGAGTTTCCCTTGGGCAAATTCGTCTGCGTCACCGGCGTTTCGGGCGGTGGAAAATCGACGCTGACGATTGAAACCCTGTTCAAAACTGCCGCCTCGCGGCTGAACGGTGCCCACGAGACGCCTGCACCCTGTGAGACGATCCGGGGCTTTGAGCATCTGGATAAGGTGATCGACATCGACCAACGCGCCATTGGCCGCACACCCCGTTCAAACCCCGCCACCTATACCGGCGCTTTCACTCCAATCCGCGATTGGTTTGCAGGCCTGCCCGAAGCCAAGGCGCGCGGCTATTTGCCGGGGCGGTTCAGCTTTAACGTCAAGGGCGGGCGCTGTGAGGCCTGTCAGGGCGATGGCGTATTGAAGATCGAGATGAATTTTCTGCCCGATGTTTACGTGACCTGTGAGACCTGCAAAGGCCATCGCTATAATCGCGAAACATTGGAAATAAAATTCAAAAACAAAAGTATAGCCGATGTTCTTGATATGACATGTGAAGAGGCGCAGGGGTTTTTTCAGGCGGTGCCAAGCATCCGTGAAAAGATGGATGCGCTGTGTCGGGTGGGCCTTGGCTATATCAAGGTGGGCCAACAGGCGACCACGCTTTCGGGCGGCGAGGCGCAGCGGGTGAAGCTGTCGAAAGAGCTGTCACGCCGCGCCACCGGGCGCACGCTGTATATTCTGGACGAGCCGACGACGGGTCTGCATTTTGAAGATGTGCGCAAACTGTTGGAAGTGCTGCAAGAGCTGGTTGATCAGGGCAATACGGTGGTGGTGATCGAGCATAACCTTGATGTGGTGAAAACCGCCGATTGGGTGATCGATATTGGCCCTGAGGGGGGCGATGGCGGCGGCGAGATTGTGGCGGTGGGGGCGCCGGAAGACATCACGAAAACCGCCCTTAGTCATACCGGGACCTATTTGAAGGACCTGTTATCGCCACGGCGCTCGGCGGCTGAATGATCGCCAGACCGGGGCGGTCGCAAGGGGCATCGAACCCCTTGCGACCGCGCTGCCGCGGCAGTGCTTTTCTGGGCGGGATTGGGGGAGCTGTCGGGTGCCTCCGGCGGGGATATTTTTTTGGACAGATGAAACGGCTGGGCACCCTTTCGATCGGTGCAAAGATCATTTTGAAAGACTTTCAAAAAAACCCGAAAGGTCTATGTGTGAAAGCCTAGATTGTTCTGCGGGGCAAACTCAGGCAGGGTTCCCTTAGGCAAGGTGACAAAGATCACTGGCCTGCCATCACTTTGGAAAAGGGACATCCATGCAATTGATCAACCCGTCACCGAGGCTTCACAATGAAGACCTCGCCCCTGCAAGTGAGCGAAAATGGGGGGCGTTTTCGATTTTCAACGTCTGGACCTCGGACGTTCACAGTCTTTGGGGCTATTATCTGGCCGCCAGTCTGTTCTTGCTTTGCGGCAGTTTCATCAACTTTGTGTTGGCGATCGGCATTGGGTCGATCATCATCTTTTTTCTGATGAGCATTGTTGGCAATGCGGGCGTGCGCACCGGGGTGCCGTTTCCGGTGCTGGCGCGGGCCTCGTTTGGCACTTTCGGGGCCAATGCCCCGGCGATTATCCGGGCGATTGTTGCCTGTTTCTGGTATGGGGCGCAGACCTCGGCGGCCTCGGGGGCGATTGTGGCGCTGTTGATCCGCAGCCCCGGCATTTTGGCGTTTCACCAGAACAGTCACATGCTCGGCCATTCCACGCTTGAGGTGATCTGCTATGTGATCATCTGGGCGTTGCAGCTTCTGATCATCCAGCGCGGCATGGAAACCGTGCGCAAGTTTCAAGACTGGGCCGGGCCTGCGGTCTGGATCATGATGCTGTTGCTGGCGGTCTATCTCTTGGTCAAGGCGGGCACGTTTTCCTTTGGCTCGGAGATTCCGCAAGAAATCTTGCTGAAGGCGACCGCTGATGCGGGCGTTTCGGGATTGCCGGGATCCTTTGCGGCATTGGCAGCAGTTGCGGCAACCTGGGTGACCTATTTTGCGGCACTTTACCTTAACTTTTGCGATTTCAGCCGCTATGCCACGTCAGAGGCGGCCTTGCGCAAGGGCAATATGTGGGGTCTGCCAATCAACCTTTTGGCCTTTTGTCTGGTGGCAGGCATCACCACCACCGCCGCCTATCAGGTTTATGGCGAGGTTTTGCTTTACCCCGACCAGATCAGCGCCAAGTTCGATAGCTGGTTTCTGGCGGCACTTGCCGCGATGACCTTTGCGGTGGCAACCCTTGGCATCAACGTGGTGGCGAATTTCGTCTCCCCGGCCTTCGATTTTGCCAATGTCTTTCCGCAGCATATCAGCTTCAAGCGCGGCGGCTATATTGCGGCGGCGATTGCGCTGGTGCTGTATCCTTGGGCGCCCTGGCAGACCGGGGCTGCGCATTTCGTCAACTTTATCGGCTCGACCATGGGGCCGATTTTCGGGATCATGATGGTGGATTACTATCTGATCCGTCATGGCAAAGTGGATGTGAACGCGCTTTATCAAGAGAACGGCGAGTTTTCCTTTGGCACCGGTGGCTGGCATGGGAAGGCCTTTGTCGCTCTTGGCATCGGCATGATCTTTTCTTCGATCCTGCCGACTTTCACCACGCTTTTGCCGATGTGGTGGGGCACCTATGGCTGGTTCTTTGGCGTGGCCATTGGTGGCGGCGCCTATTTCCTGATGCGGATGGGCGATCGCTAAGGTTGCAGGGCGGGGGTAATACCCCGCCCTGTTTTTCAGCGTTTCATCGGGCAGGTGCTCAGGCCCAGCATTGAATAAAGCAGGCACGATCCCATCAGGCCAGTGGCCAAGGGAACCACGCCGATCAGCTTGGCATAGTGCCAAAAGCCGGTGCCTTGATCCATGAAGAACCACACCAAAAGGGCCAAGCCCACCGCGATACGCAAGAGACGATCCATTGATCCGACATTGGTTTTCAGCATTGCAAGATCCTTAGGTTGACTGCAGATTTTCCTGCATTCTCAAAACATATCGCATTGTGAATGTGTCTGCTTTGATCTTGATCAATTTGGAGGGGGGCCGGATGTCCGGCCCCCCCTTCGATCAATCCATCTGCTTGAAATTGAACTCGCCGCCCTCTTTGATCCCCGAGGGCCACCGCGCGGTGATGGTTTTGGTGCGGGTGTAAAAGCGGAAGGCGTCTGGCCCGTGCTGGTTCAGATCGCCGAAGGACGATTTCTTCCAGCCGCCAAAGGTGTGATAGGCCAAGGGCACCGGAATCGGCACGTTGATCCCGATCATCCCGACATTGACGCGGGCGGCAAAATCGCGGGCGGTGTCGCCATCACGGGTATAGATCGCGGTGCCATTGCCATATTCGTGGTCCATCGCGTGGCCCAAGGCCTCTTCATAGGTTTTGGCCCGCACAACCGATAGCACCGGGCCGAAGATTTCCTTGCGGTAAATCTCCATATCGGTGGTGACATGGTCGAACAGATGCGGCCCGACAAAGTAGCCATCCTCATAGCCTTGCAGCTTGAAGCCGCGCCCGTCGACCACCAGTTTTGCACCCTCGGACACGCCACTCTCGACCAATCGCAAGATATTGGCCTTGGCCGCTGCTGTCACCACCGGGCCGTAATCGACATCGTTTCCGTCGGTATAGGGGCCGACCTTCAGCTTTTCGATCCGGGGCACCAAGGCGGCAATCAGCCGATCCGCCGTTGCTTCCCCGACGGGCAGCGCCACCGAGATCGCCATGCAACGCTCGCCCGCCGCGCCGTAACCAGCGCCCACCAACGCATCCGCCGCCTGATCCATATCGGCATCGGGCATGATGATCATATGGTTTTTCGCGCCGCCAAAGCATTGCACCCGCTTGCCATTGCTGCAGCCGCGCCCATAGATATATTCCGCAATCGGGGTCGAGCCGACAAAGCCAATCGCGCCGATCATCTCATTGTCCAGGATCGCATCGACCGCGCCCTTGTCGCCGTTGATCACCTGCAACACCCCATCGGGCAGGCCTGCCTCTTTGAACAGCGCCGCCAGCATCATCGGAACCGAAGGGTCACGCTCGGAGGGTTTGAGGATAAACGCATTGCCGCAAGCCAGCGCCGGGCCCATTTTCCACATCGGGATCATCGCCGGAAAGTTGAAAGGCGTGATGCCTGCCGCCACGCCAATCGGCTGGCGCATCGAATACATGTCAATGCCGGGGCCGGCGCTATCGGTGAACTCGCCCTTGAGCATCTGCGCCGCGCCGATGCAATATTCGATCACTTCCAGCCCGCGCTGCACATCGCCCTTGGCATCGGGAAGGGTCTTGCCATGCTCGCGGCTCAGCGCCTCGGCCAGCTTGTCCATATCGCGGTTCAAAAGGCCCACCATCGCCATCATCACCCGGCCACGGCGCTGCGGGTTGGTCGCCCCCCATTTAACCTGGGCTTTTGCTGCATCGGCGGTGGCTGCGTCCAACTCGGCCTTGCTCGCCAAAGCCACCCGCGCCTGCACTTCGCCGGTGGCCGGGTTATACACATCCGCAAACCGTCCCGAAGTGCCCTTTACTTCGCGTCCGTTGATCCAGTGACCGATCTCTTGCATGACAACTCTCCTATGATTTCCTGCAGTCTACTCTTGCGAAAACGCCAAATAAAGCGGCAATATTTCAAATGGGTTTTGCATTTTTGCAGATGGGGACGGAATTGGACTGGGACGATCTTCGCATATTTCTTGCCGTTGCGCGCAGCGAAAGCCTGTCGGGGGCAGGGCGGCGGCTGCAGATTGATCCCGCCACCGTCGGTCGCCGTATCGCGCGGTTGGAAGAGTCGCTGACCGCGCGGCTTTTCGTGAAAACCCCGCAAGGCTATAGCCTGACCGAGACCGGAACCCGGCTTTTGTTCCATGCCGAGCGGATGGAAACCACAGCGCTTGAGGCCGCAGAGGCGCCAAGCGGCCCCGAAGGCATGACCGGACAGATCCGCCTTGGCGCGCCGGATGGCTGCGCAAATTACCTGCTGCCGCAGGTGGTTACCCGGATTTGTGATGCCAATCCGGGGCTTGAGGTGCAAATCGTTGCCCTGCCACGGGTGTTCAACCTGTCCAAGCGCGAAGCCGACATGGCCATCGGGGTAAGCCGCCCCAATGCCGGGCGCCTTACGGTGCAAAAACTCACCGATTACCGCCTGCATCTGGCCGCATCGCGCGCTTATCTGGCCGGTCACCCCCCAATCAGCAGCGCTGCCGATCTGCAAACTCACCGCATGATCGGCTATATTCCCGACATGATCTTTGACAAGGAACTCGATTACCTTGCCGAGATCGGCATGACCGCGCCCTCTTTGGCCTCAAATTCCGTCTCGGTGCAGCTGAATTTCCTGCGCCATGGGGCCGGGATTGGCGTGGTGCATGATTTCGCCCTTCCTGCCGCGCCCGAACTGGTTCGGATAATCCCCGATAGCATCAGCCTCATGCGGTCATTTTGGTTGATCAGGCATGCTGATGATGGCCGCGTGCTGCGCCTGAACCGGTTTGCGGCGCAACTCTTGGCAGAAGTTCGGAAAGAAATGCAAAGGCTTGATGCAGGGTCTTGACAGAATCTTGCGCGGGCCTGACCCTAAAGCTGACAGAAAGAGGAGGGCCAAATGATTGTCAGTCAAATCCTGAAATCTAAATCCGATGATGGCGTGGTGTCCTTGCCACCCGGCTCGACCGTGGCCAAGGTGGCCGAGGTGCTCTCGACGCGCAAAATCGGCGCGGTGGTGATCTCTAAAGACGGCAAACATCTGACCGGCATCGTCTCCGAGCGCGACGTGGTGCGCGAAATCGGTCGTCGCGGCCCGGCCTGTCTGGCCGAGACTGTCGACAGCATCATGACCGCGCGGGTTGTCACCTGCACCCGCTCTGATAGTGCCGATGTGGTGATGCAGAAAATGACCGATGGGCGCTTTCGGCACTTGCCGGTGGTTGAAGGCACCGAAATGGTTGGTCTGATTTCCATTGGCGATGTGGTCAAGGCGCGGCTGGCAGAGCTTGCGATGGAGAAAGACGCGCTTGAAGGCATGATCAAGGGCTTCTAAAACCATCACTTTCGCCCTTGCATCCCTGGGCGCAATCTTGTTGCCTGTGCGCGAGTTTGGCAGGAGAACCCCATGCGGATCGGCCTCTATCCCGGCACTTTTGACCCGATCACCTTGGGCCATGTTGATATCATCCAGCGCGCTTTGGCGCTGGTAGATCGCTTGGTGATTGGCGTTGCGATCAACCGCGACAAGGGCCCGGCGTTTTCGCTCGAACAGCGGGTGGCGATGGTCACCGCCGAATGTGCGCTGATCACCGAAAAGCTGGGCGGCGAGATCGTGGTGCATCCGTTTGAAAACCTGCTGATAGATTGCGCCCGCGATGTGGGGGCATCGGTGATCGTGCGGGGCCTGCGCGCGGTTGCGGATTTTGAATATGAATTTCAGATGGTTGGCATGAACCGCGCGATGGATTCCTCTATTGAAACCGTGTTCCTGATGGCAGATGCGCGCCGTCAGGCGATCGCCTCAAAACTGGTCAAGGAAATCGCCCGTCTTGGCGGGGATGTGTCAAAATTTGTCACTCCCGCGGTCAATCAAGCCCTGATCGCGCGCTATTCGGGCTGAGGGGTGCCCAGCGACACCAAAGTCAGGCGCGCGCCCGGCCCCAAAGCGCGCAGCTCATGTTCCACTATTTCGGGTTTTTCAAGGGCCGGGGCAACCACCATCATCGCCCCCCGATAATTGAGCCGCATCACCAGACCAACCATCTGGTAGGCATCCAAGGCCGGGCCGAACAGGGCAAAGATCAAA
The DNA here is from genome assembly GCA_965366095.1 of uncultured Cypionkella sp. Classification (GTDB taxonomy): domain Bacteria; phylum Pseudomonadota; class Alphaproteobacteria; order Rhodobacterales; family Rhodobacteraceae; genus CBDUEF01. Next base: position 15,996 of record CBDUEF010000018.1, read on the forward strand.
CAGTCAGGGCCGGTCTCGTTCAAGAACAGCGGGGTCAGGTTCTGGCTTTGGCAATGAAAGGTTGCAACCTTCTCGCCCAAGTCTTTCTTGATCAGCGCCGCCACCTGGCTGGTGGTGCCATAGTCCACAAACAGCACTTTGGCGGCAGTGGTCACGGTGTTTGTGCTCCGACTTTCTTGCTTTGGCTGTTGGCAAACCTGGATTGCAACCGCAAGCTTTCAACCCTGCGCAATCACCATTCCAACGTGTCTGACTCCTTGGTGCAAGTGAATATGATTGTCAGATGCATAAAATATCAATCCGCCCAGACTGAGCGGTTGCAGGCCTCATCCGATCCCAAAGGCAAAGCAGCCGGGCCGCCGCTTTGTCTGGGCCCCTTGCGCCGCCCTTACAGCCGCGACAGGCGCTCGGTCAGCAAATCAAAAAAGCCCTGCGCGTCAACATCGCGCAAGAACAGCGCATTTGCCTTGCGATCGGTCACCCGCCACCAATCGGCCACCGTCATGCCCATGGTCAGCTCGGATTGGGTTTCAATCTTGACATTGATCAGCCGCCCGCTGAACAAATCAGGCCGCAGCAAATAGGCGATCACCGTCGGATCATGCAGCGGACCGCCTTCAGAGCCATATTTCTCGATATCGAAACGCTCAAAGAAATCGGCCCATTCTGCCGCAACCCGGCCCACTTCGGTGCCCAAAGCGCGGATTGCCTCAATCCGCGCCCGCGTCGTCAGCACCTTATGCGTCATATCCAGCGGCATCACCACCAAAGGCGCCCCGGCACGAAACACGATCTCTGCGGCCTCTGGATCGACATAGATATTGAACTCGGCCGTCGGCGTGATGTTGCCCCCTTCGAAATAGGCCCCACCCATCAGCACGATCTCTTGCACCCGCCCGACAATATCGGGCGCTGCCAGAAACGCCTGGGCGATATTGGTCAACGGGCCCAAAGGACACAGCGTCACCGTCTGCGCAGGTTCCCGGCGCAGGGTGTCGATGATGAACTCAACCGCGTTTTGATCCTGCACAGGCATCACAGGCGCGGGAAGGATTGGCCCGTCCAGCCCGGTTTTGCCATGCACATGCTCGGCCGTAACCAGCTTGCGTTTGAGAGGCGCCGCGCAGCCCTCGTAAACCGGAATATCCTCGCGCCCCGCCAATTCAAGGACCTTACGGCAATTCACCGAGGTAAGCGGCAAGGGCACGTTGCCCGCCACCGCCGTCAGGGCCAGAACCTCCAACTCATCCGGGCTTGCAAGGGCCAAAAGGATGGCAAAGGCATCATCCTGCCCCGGATCGGTATCAATGATAATCTTACGTCTGGCCATGGCGCACTCCTTTTGTCACACAGAACGCCATGGCCGCTGATTTGTCCATCCAAACGATGGCTTAGCCGTCGAAATTCACCTCTTCGATCAGCTTGAGCGCCTCGGGCCGCTTGGCTGCGACCTCGGCCAGACCGATGGTGTCGGGGGTGAATTCCCCCCAGGACTGCACCATCTCAGACCGCGCAACCCCAACCTTGACCGGAAATTCGAAATTCGTCTCGGCATAGATCTGCTGCGCCTCGTCCGAAGACAGCCACTCCATCAGCTTGAGCGCGGCATCATGATTGGGCGCCGATTTGGTCATCGCAATGCCCGAGATGTTCATATGGGTGCCGCCGCCTTCCATCACCGGAAACACGATCCGCACCTTTTCGGCATCGGCCTTTTGCTCGGGATCGGCCAGCATTTGCCCCAGATAATATGTGTTGCCCAAGGCGATATCACATTCCCCGGCCGCGATGGATTTCACCTGATCGCGGTCAACCCCCGCCGGTTGCTTGGCCAGATTGGCTTTCAACCCTTCCAGCCAGGTTTTGGTA
>CBDUEF010000019.1:0-17669 GCA_965366095.1 uncultured Cypionkella sp.
ATCTGATCCAATGGGCACCGGGCCTGCCGAAAACCCGTTCGGGCAAGATCATGCGCCGTATTCTGCGCAAGATCGCCGAGAATGATTACGGCGCGCTGGGCGATATCTCGACGCTGGCCGATCCGTCGGTGGTGGACGAGCTGATCGCCAACCGCATGAACAAGGGCTAGGCCATGGCACCCGCGCCCGTTTTCATTCTTATGGGCCCGCCGGGGGCTGGCAAAGGCACCCAAGCGCGGATGCTTGAGCAAGATTACGGCCTGATCCAGCTTTCCACCGGCGATCTGTTGCGCGCCGCCGTGGCCTCGGGGTCCGAGGCGGGCAAACGCGCCCGCGCGGTGATGGAGGCCGGCGGGCTGGTGTCGGATGAGATCGTTCTGGCGATCCTGCACGACCGCATGGCCCAACCCGATGTGGCGCGCGGCATCATCCTTGACGGCTTTCCCCGCACGGCGGGGCAAGCGGCAGCACTCGACAGCCTGCTTGCGGCCTCAAACCAAAAGATCACCGCCGCCATCAGCCTTGAGGTCGATGATGCGGCGATGGTGGGCCGGATAGCCGGGCGCAGCACCTGCGCAGGCTGCGGCGAAGGCTATCATGACGCGTTCAAACGCCCGGCACAGGCGGGCGTTTGTGACAATTGCGGCGGCACGGATTTCAAACGCCGGGCCGACGACAACGCCGAAACGGTGCGCGACAGGCTGACCGCCTATCACGCCCAAACGGCACCGCTTATCAGCTATTACGAGGGCAAAGGCGTGTTGGAACGGGTGGATGCGATGGGTGACATCGCTGCAATCCGCGCCAGCCTTGGCGCCCTCGTTTCAGGGGTATCGGCGGAATAAAGACGGCTTTGTGTCCTCTTAGGCGGGGGCATGAAGAAAGGGACACATAATAAGGGAGTAGCAACACATGGCGGACAGAACTTCGTCCAACGCCTATTGGGCAGCAAACATCCGGATCATCCTGATTTCTTTGGCGATCTGGTTTGTATGCTCGTTCGGAATGGGCATCATTCTTCGGCCCATGCTGATGGGCATTCATGTCGGAGGGGCCGATCTTGGCTTCTGGATGGCCCAGAACGGGTCGATCTACGTCTTCTTGGTTTTGATCTTCGTCTACGCGTGGCGGATGAACAAACTCGACAAAGAATTCGGCGTGGAAGAGTAAGGGAGCAGCAAAACGATGGATCAATTTACCCTTAACCTGATTGTGGTTGGCATCACTTTTGTCATCTACATCGGGATCGCCGTCTGGGCCCGCGCGGGTTCAACGGCGGAGTTCTATGCCGCAGGCCGGGGTGTTCACCCGGTGCTTAACGGTATGGCCACGGGCGCTGACTGGATGTCGGCCGCCTCTTTCATCTCGATGGCGGGCATCATCGCGCTGTCGTCTTCGGGTGGTTATCAGCAATCGGCCTACCTGATGGGTTGGACCGGTGGCTATGTGCTGCTGGCGCTGCTGCTTGCGCCTTATCTGCGTAAATTCGGCAAGTTCACCGTGCCCGAATTCATTGGTGACCGCTTCTATTCAGGCACTGCGCGCCTTGTGGCCGTGGTTTGCCTGATCGTGATCTCGGTGACCTATGTTATCGGCCAGATGCGCGGTGTGGGTGTGACCTTCTCGCGCTTTCTTGAGGTTTCCACCGATACCGGCCTTTATATCGGCGCGGCCATCGTGTTCGCCTATGCCGTTTTGGGCGGGATGAAGGGCATCACCTATACTCAGGTTGCCCAATACTGCGTGCTGATCGTTGCCTATACCATTCCTGCAATGTTTATCTCGCTGTCGCTGACCGGCTCGGTTCTGCCGCAGATGGGTCTGATCGGCAACTATGCACCGGGTGGCGGCACTGTGTCGATGCTGGGCAAACTGGATGCAGTCACCACCGAGTTGGGCTTCAAGGCCTATACTTCGGGCACTGACAACATGCTGAACATGGTGCTTTTCACCATGTCGCTGATGATCGGCACCGCCGGTCTGCCGCACGTCATCATCCGCTTCTTTACCGTTCCCAAAGTGGCTGATGCACGGTCGTCGGCTGGCTGGGCGCTGGTGTTCATCGCGCTCTTGTACACCGTGGCTCCGGCTGTTGGCTCGATGGCGCGTCTGAACCTGACCACCACCATGTGGCCCGCCTCGCAAACCGGCAACGCGCTGGATGGCGATGCGATCTCGCTGGCCGATATCGACACCAAGCCCGAGCTTTCCTGGATCAAGACCTGGGAAAAAACCGGCCTGTTGGAGATGAAGGATCTGAACGGCGACGGCAAGATCCAATACTTCAACGAACCCAAAGCGGTCACCGAGGCCAACAAGGCCCTGGGCGACGCGAAAAAAGCTTTGGTCGACGCCCGCACTGCGGCCGGTCTGCCCGAAGCTGCCGATCTGATGGCTGCCGATGCTGTCATGGTCAACGGGGCTGCTGATGCCGCCCTGACCGATCTGCAAACCAAAGCCACCGAAGCTGCCGCCGCTCAGGCAACCGCTTTGGGTGAGGCCAAATTCGGCGACAAGTCGATGGCTGATCGGGGCTGGGTTGGCAACGAAGTGACCAAGGTTGACAACGACATCATGGTTCTTGCGAACCCTGAGATTGCGGCACTTCCCGGATGGGTTGTGGCTTTGGTTGCCGCTGGCGCCTTGGCTGCGGCACTTTCAACTGCGGCAGGCCTGCTGCTGGCGATTTCTTCCGCCATCAGCCACGATCTGATCAAAGGCTCGATCAATCCGAACATCTCGGAAAAAAGCGAGCTGTTGGCCGCACGTGTGGCCATGGGCTTTGCCATTCTGGTGGCAACCTATCTTGGTCTGAACCCGCCCGGCTTTGCCGCGCAGGTGGTGGCGCTGGCCTTTGGTCTGGCCGCAGCGACGATCTTCCCGGTGCTGATGATGGGGATTTTCTCCAAGCGCATCAACAAGGAAGGCGCCATTGTGGGCATGCTGGTGGGTCTGGTCTTCACCTCGGTCTATATCTTCCTCTTCAAGGGCTGGTTCTTTGTTCCGGGCACCAACGTCTACCCGGACACCGCCGCCAACTACTTCTTCGGCATCTCGCCGCTGTCCATCGGGGCTGTGGGCGCTGCGCTGAACTTTGTGTCGGCCTATGTGGTCTCGTCGATCACCGCTGCACCGCCGCAACATGTGGTTGATCTGGTGGAATCGATCCGCGTGCCGAAAGGTGCGGGGGCCGCTACCGCCCACTAAACCCCTTGGCGCGCCCCCTGATCATCGGGGGCGCGCCATTTTGATTGCCGGGGACGACTATGGACGATTTGCCCGCCCTTATCGGATTTCTGGAATCCGTCCACCCCTATGACAGCCTGCCGCAGGCAGAGTTGGCGCGCACAGCCAAGCTGTTTCGCAGGCTCGATCTGCCCGCCGGTGCAGCGATCTACAGCATCGGCTCCCCCCTCGAAGGCCTTTACCTGATCCAAAGCGGCGCGGTTTCCATCAATGACGCCAGCGGCGTGCAGGTGTCTGCCCTTGGCCCGCGCAATTCCTTTGGCGAGCGCGGCCTGCTGCGCGATGGCCTTGCCGCCACCACGGCGCTAACCTCGGCCGCCAGCACGGTCTTGCTGCTGCCCGCCGCCGCCTTTCGCAACCTGATTGCCGACAACCCGGCCTTTGATCGCTTTTTCAACCGGGGCCGCTCTGCCGATACCCGCAACGCCGAGCTTGCGGTGCAAACCGTGGGCGAGTTGATGAGCCGCACCCCCCTCACCTGCCCGCCCGAGGCCACGGCGCAGGCCGCCGCCATCCAGATGCGCGACGCCCATATCTCCAGCCTTGGCGTGGTCGCGGCTGGTAAATTCATCGGCATTGTCACCACCCGCGATCTGACGGGCAAGGTGCTGGCGGATGGCCTGCCCGCTGATACGCCGATTGCGCAGGTGATGACGCCCGATCCGATCAGCCTGCCGCCGCAGGCGCTTGGCTCGGATGTGCTGCAACTGATGCTGGAAAAGGGCATCGGCCATCTGCCGGTGGTCGAAAACGGCCGACTCTTGGGCATGATCACCCAAACCGACATCACCCGCTATCAGGCCACCTCCTCGGCGCAGCTGATGCAGGATCTGGTGCAGGCCGATACCGCCGCCGATATGGCCGTGGTCACCGCCCGCATCCCGCAATTGCTGGTGCAACTGGTCGGCAGCAATACCGCGCATCAGGTCACCACAAGGCTGATCACCGACATCGCCGATACCGTCACCCGCCGCCTGCTAACACTGGCCGAGGCGCAACTGGGCGCGGCCCCGGTGCCCTATCTGTGGCTGGCCTGCGGCTCGCAAGGGCGCCAAGAGCAAACCGGCGTTTCCGATCAGGACAACTGCCTGATCATCGACGATGCCGCCACCGATGCCGATATGATCTATTTCGCGGCACTTGCGAAATTCGTCTCGGATGGACTGAACGCATGCGGTTATTTTTACTGCCCCGGCGATATGATGGCGACCAATCCGCAATGGTGCCAACGCGTCTCGACGTGGCGCGGCTATTTCCGCAAATGGATCGCCACGCCTGATCCGATGGCGCAAATGCTGGCCTCGGTGATGTTCGATCTGCGCCCCATAGGTGGCGACGCCAGCCTGTTTACCGGCCTGCAAGCCGAAACGCTGGAAAATGCCGCCGCCAATTCGATCTTTGTGGCGCATATGGTGGCAAATTCGCTAACCCATACGCCGCCGCTGGGCCTGTTGCGCGGCTTTGCCACCTTCTGGTCGGGCGAGCATAAAAACCAGATTGATCTCAAGCATAACGGCGTGGTGCCGGTCACCGATCTTGGCCGCGTCTACGCGCTGATCGGCAAGCTGCCCGCCGCCAACACCCGCGCGCGTCTGCAAGGGGCAACCGGCGTGATCTCGGCTTCGGGCGCGCGCGATCTGATCGACGCCTATGATATGATCGCCGAAACGCGGCTGGAACATCAGGCCCGCCAAATCCGCTTGGGTGCCAAACCCGATAACTTCATGGCCCCCTCCGATCTGTCGGATTTCGACCGCACCAACCTGCGCGATGCGTTTGTTGTGGTGCGAACCATGCAATCCGCCTTGGGCTCTGCCCGTGGCGCCAGAACCTGAAAGGCCCGAAATGTGGCTTGAACTGATCGCCATGGTTGCCGCCGGTGCCGGAGTGGCAGGCGTTATCATGACCTTGCGTTATTTCACCAAAGGCAAAATGCCCGGCTGGACCGTTCCCGCCGCCATCGGTGCCGGCATGATCGCCTTTTCGATCTGGAACGAATATTCATGGTTTCCCCGTGTGACCGGAGTTTTGCCTCCCGAGGTGACCGTGCTGTCAGCCCCCGGCGAAACCCAGGTCTGGCGGCCATGGTCCTATCTTTTCCCGATCCACCTGCGCTTTGTCGCCTTTGACGGCATCTCGATGAAAAAATCGGCAACCGACCCGGCGCTGCGTCAGGCCGAGCTGATGGTGGTGCAACGCTGGGGCAAAACCCTGCGCATCCCGATGGCCTTTGATTGTGCCAAAGCCACTCAGGCCGTTTTGGTAGACGGCGCGGCACTGGGTGCCGATGGCACGCTTTCGGGCGCCACATGGCAAACCGCCGCTGCCGATGATCCCACCCAAAAGGCCGCCTGCAAGGAGCAGTGACATGTCAGACGCCCAGCGCAAAAGCCGTATTCTGGTGATCGAGGATGAAGACAACATCGCGCTGGCGCTGGATTATCTGATGACACGCGAAGGCTATGACCACGACCGTATCGCCAGCGGCGGTCAAGCGATGGAGCGCATCCGCACCACCCATCCCGATCTTGTGCTGCTGGATGTCATGCTGCCCGAAGTGTCCGGCTATGAGATTTGCCAAAGCATGCGGATGGACGCGAGCTTGGCAGATGTGAAAATCCTGATGATGACCGCGCGCGGCTCGGCAATCGAGCGGCGCAAGGGGCTGGCGCTGGGGGCAGATGGCTTCATCTCGAAACCCTTCGAGTTGAAAGAGCTGCGCGACGAGGTCCGCCGCCTGCTGGCAGTAGGCGCCTAGCGTGCCGCGCTCGCTGCGCCTGCGGATATTCCTGTTCTTCGCCGCCCTGGCGCTGGGGGCTCTGGCGTTTCTGCTGCTGGGCCTGCTGCTGGGCTATCGCCACGCCGGAACCCCCGCAAGCGCGCCGGGTTTTGTGCAGGCCGGGGCCTTGGCAGGCTTTGCCATTCTGGGACTGGTGGCATGGATCTGGTTCCTTTTCGATGCCAACGTCGCCAAGCCGATTGATCAACTCTCCGGTGCCCTGCGCGCGCGTGCCCATGGCGCGGTGGATGCACAGCTTGACACCGCCATCGCCCGCTATCTCGGCGATCTGGCCCCCGCAGCGGCGGCGGCGGCGGCGTCTCTGGCCGAAACCCGCTCGGCGCTGACCGAATCCGTCGCCCGCGAAACCGCCCGCCTCACGGGCGAAAAGGCCCGGCTCGAGGCCCTTTTGGCCGATGCCCCCTTTGGCGTTCTGCTCTGCTCGCCCGATCATCAACTGGTGTTCTACAACGGCCAAGCCCTTGATCTTTTGGGCGCAAGCGAATCCGCTGGCCTTGATCGCACCTTGCTTGATTACCTGCACCAGGGCCCACTTTTGCATGCCTATAGCCGCCTCTTGGCCACCGGCGATCCCGAAGCCGCCTCCGATCTGCTTTGCACCACCAAAGCGGGCTCGCAAATGCTGGCCGCCCGCATGCGGCTTTTGGCCTTCGACGGCCCCCGCCCCGGCTATGTGCTGACCCTGCGCGATGTAACCGCCGATCTGAACGCTCTGGCCCGGCGCGAAACCCTGATGGCCGAAACCTTCGCCCGCCTGCGCCGCCCGATCGCCAATCTTGCCACCCTGCTCGGCGTTCTGCCCCCCGGCACCGCCCTCCCCGCCAAAGCCGATACCGCCCTGCGCCAAGAAGTCGCCGCCCTGTCAAGCGCGCTCACCGATCTGATAGCCAGCAACGATGCCCAAAGCCGCGAACATTGGCCCCTTGCCATCACCCGCGCCTCTGACCTGCTCGACGGCCTCACCGCCCGCCTGCAAAGCGACGGCCTCACCGTCACCCAAACCGATCCGCCGCCGCTCTTGCTGCGCTGCAACGGCTTTGAAATGGTCGGCCTGATCAGCACCATCGCCCATGCGCTGAACCAACCGCTGCACCTCTCCCTGAGCGAAGACAACAGCGACGCCCTGCTGCGCCTCGATTGGACCGGCCCGCCGCTTTCCCTTGCCACGCTCGACGCCTGGCTGGCCCTTCCGATCGACCCTGCCACACCCGATCTCAACGCCCGCGTGGTGCTAAGCCGCCACGCCACCGATATCTGGCCCGAGACAAACGGCCCGCGCCAAAGCCTGTGCCTGCCGCTGCAACTGGCCCGCCGCTCGGTCAACCGCCCCAAACCCGTGGCCCGCGCCGTGGTCTATGATTTCGACCTCTTGTCCAAAGCACGCAACCAAAAGGTCGCCGAACAGCGGCTGAAAGATCTGACCTATGTGGTGTTTGATACCGAAACCACCGGCCTTTTGCCCGATCAGGGCGACGAGATCGTCCAGATCGCCGCTCTGCGCATCGTCAACGGCCGCAGGCTGCAAGGCGAGGTCTTCGATACGCTGGTCAACCCGCGCCGCCCGATCCCGGCTTCGTCCACTGCCGTCCATGGCATCACCAGCGCCATGGTCGCCGATGCGCCCGATATCGCCGACGTCGCCCGCCGCTTTCATGCCTTTGCCGCCGGGGCCGTGCTGATCGCCCATAACGCCCCCTTTGATATGGAATTCCTGCGCCGGTCCCAAACCGCCGCCGGCGTGATCTTTGACAATCCCATCCTCGATACGGTCCTGTTGTCCGCCGTGGTCTACGGCCAACACGAAACCCACAGCCTTGATGCCCTGACCCACCGGCTTGGCATCACCATCCCCGAAGAGGCCCGCCACACCGCGCTGGGCGATACCGTTGCCACCGCCGATGCCTTTTTGAAATTGCTGCCGATGTTGCAAGGCATGGGGCTTGAAACCTTTGGCAGCTTGCTGACCGAAGTGCGCCGTCACGGTCGCCTGCTCCAGGATCTGAACTAGGGTCTGAACTAGGGCCCGACCCGTCATCTTGCACGCCAAGCTCTGATCCCCGATCCGCCCTCCCCGGCAAATCGCATAAAACTTATCTAAAATTTTCATCCTCATCGCAAAAATATCCCACGGGGGAGCCCCGAAGGGGCGCGGGGGTGTGAAACCCCCGCCGCGCGGCCAGCAAGAGGATTTCGGCCGAATTTTGCCATTGCCCTTGTTTTTCTCCCGGAAAAGGTGCATATGAGTCGGGCGAAACGCTATCTATCGAAAAATCTGTCTCCTTACGGCTTCAGTACTCGATCTTTACGACTGAGCCACGCCATCGCATTCTGCGGATGGGCATCTAAAAGGAGACACACGATGGCAAACGGCACCGTGAAATGGTTCAACGCCACCAAAGGCTTCGGCTTTATTGCGCCTGAAGGCGGCAAAAAAGACGTATTCGTTCACATCTCGGCTATGGAACGCGCTGGCATCCGTCAACTCGACGACGGCCAGGCAGTATCCTTCGACATCGAAGCAGGCCGTGATGGCCGCGAGTCGGCGATCAACCTGAAACTGGCATAAGCCAGCCGCGCAAGCCTGCTTGCGCATTGAAATTGAAAACGGGGGCCGCGCAAGCAGCCCCCGTTTTTCATGGCGCAAGCGGAAATTGTTGCGGATCGGCGCAGAAACCCCGCGCCGATCCGCAAGCCTTTGCAGCTTTTACCGGCCTCTGCCCACCAGAAACTGTTACCAAAGGGTTAACGCTTCCCGTTAACCTATTGAAATAAAACACTTCCAAAACTGTCGCACAGCTGCGCCTAGCCTTTGGCGTTGAAGAAATCCGAAATCACCCCGGCCATCGCCTCGGATATTCCCGGCACCGCCATCAGGTCCGGCAACCCCGCCCGCGCCACCGCCTTGGCCGAGCCGAAATGCGCCAACAACGCCCGTTTCCGCTTGGCCCCGATCCCCGGAATATCGTCGAGCGGCGTCAATGAGAACGCCTTGGCCCGCTTGGCCCGATGCGCCCCAATGGCCCAGCGATGCGCCTCATCGCGCAGCCGCTGGATATAATACAGCACCGGATCATTGCGCTGCAGCGCCTTCACAGGCAGGCCCACCCGATGAAACTCTTCCTTGCCCTGATCGCGGTCCACCCCCTTGGCCACGCCCACCATCGGGATGTCCTCAACCCCCATCTCTGCCATCACCGAGGCCACCGCCGAAACCTGCCCCGCCCCGCCGTCAATCAACAACAGGTCCGGCCAGGTCTCGCCCTGCCGATCCGGGTCTTCCTTCAACAGCTTTTCAAACCGCCGGGTCAGCACCTCTTTCATCATGCCGAAATCGTCCGAATTCACCCCCGCCGCCGATTTGATGTCATACTTTCGATACTGTGATTTCAAGAACCCCTCGGCCCCGGCCACAATCATCCCCCCCACCGCATGGGCGCCCTGAATATGCGAGTTGTCATAAACCTCGATCCGCCGCGGCGGCCCGTCCAACTCGAACGCCTCTCCCAATCCCTCCAACAGCCGGCTCTGCGTCGCCCCCTCAGCCATTTTCCGCGCCAAAGATTCGCGCGCATTGCGGGCCGCATTCTCCATCAACTCGGCCTTCTCACCCCGCAACGGCACCGCAATCTCAACCCGTCGCCCAGCCCGGTCCGACAACAGCTCCGTCACCAGATCGAGGTTTTCCAACTCATGCGACAGCAGCACCAAACGCGGCGGTTCCTTGTCATCGTAAAACTGCGCGACAAAGGCCTCAAGGATCTCATCCTCTTCCGCCCCCGCCCCGGTCTTGGGATAGAAATCCCGGTTGCCCCAGCTTTGGTTGGCCCGGATAAAGAACACCTGCACACAGGCCTGCCCGTTTTCCAGATGCAGCGCGATCACATCCGCCTCAGGCACCCCCGCCGGATTGACGCCCTGACTTTGCTGCACCGCCGTCAACGCCTTGATCCGGTCGCGCAACGCCGCCGCCCGCTCAAACTCCATCGCATCCGACGCCTCAGACATCTCCCGCGCCAGATTGGCCTGAACCGCCGTGGTCTTGCCTTGCAAGAACCGCACCGCATCGGCCACCAAAACACCGTAACCCTCGGCATCAATCTTGCCGGTGCAAGGCGCCGCACAGCGCTTGATCTGATATTGCAGACAAGGCCGCGAGCGGCTCTCAAACATCGGGTCCGAGCAATTGCGCAGCAAAAACACCTTCTGCAACTGGTTCAAAGTTCGATTCACCGCGCCTGCACTGGCAAAAGGCCCGAAATAGGTGCCGATCTCGCTCCGCTTGCCACGATGTTTTTTCAACTGCGGAAACGGATGTTCGCGGCTGATCAGGATGTTCGGGAACGATTTGTCATCGCGCAAAAGCACGTTATAGCGCGGCTTCAATTGCTTGATCAGGTTCTGCTCCAACAGCAGCGCCTCGGTCTCGGTCCGCGTTGTCAGAAACATCATCGACACGGTTTCCGAGATCATCCGCGCGATCCGCCCCGAATGGCCCGAGGGCCGCGCATAATTGGAAACCCGCGCCCGCAAGTTGCGCGCCTTGCCAACGTAAAGCACTTCCGACGCCGCATTCAGCATCCTATAAACGCCGGGTGAGCCATCCAGCGTTTTCAGGTATTCCTGAATGATTTCATGGCCAGTGGCGGTGACTTCGCTCATGCAGCAAATGCCTCTTTCAGATACATCGATTCTTGCCCTTGGCTGCAATGATAGAGCACTGGTGGCAAGAGGAAAGCTGTCCACGGTTTCTGTGGATAACATTGCTGAGAAGATTTCAGGATCCCTGATTTTCCCTTATTTTTGGCCCCATTCGCCAATTTGCCTATTTTTTAGGCAGATAAGCAAGGCATTGTTATCTATACGATAATTTTTTATCTATTGGCAAATCACTGAAAAATCAGGACATTTTTCACGCCATCGTGAACGGCGTGGCAAAAGTGGACAACTTGCCGCTAGGGTACCCGGATTGCTACTCAACCCCCAGTACATCCGGGGATTTCCAAGCCAGATGTTGCCCGCCGTCGACCGCTATCATCTGCCCGGTCACGGCAGGCGACTCAAGGAAGAATCCAAGCGCGGCGGTGATGTCGGCCGGGTTTGCGCCGCGCTGCAGAATAGTCGCAGCACGCTGATTTGCAAAGTGAGTGTCGCTTTGCCGCGCCCCTTGCAAGGTCGGACCCGGACCAATCGCATTCACCCGAACAGCCGGAGCCAGCGCCTGCGCCGCCGTCCGGGTCAAGGCCCATAGCCCCATTTTGGCCAGCGTGTAGGTCATGAACTCGGGTGTCAGCTTGTGCACGCGTTGATCAATCATGTTGACCACCAGACCAGAGGCAATCGCCTCGCCCGCCGCATCTTGGCCACTCTGCGGCACTTGCTTGGCAAAATCCTGGATCAACAGGAAAGGCGCGCGCAGATTGCTTTCCATATGGCGATCCCAGCTTTTGCGGGTCGCGGTTTTCAGCGTGTCATACTCAAAAATCGAGGCATTGTTGATCAACACCGTCAACGGCCCTCCCAAGCCCTGCGCCGCATGCGCCACCAGCTTTTCCACCTGTGCCTCGATCAAAAGATCGGCCCGCAGCGCCACCGCTTTGCGCCCCATCGCGGTGATTTCAGCCACCACGGCTTCGGCCTCTTTGCGCGAACTGGCGAAATGCACGGCGACGTCATAGCCCCGCGCCGCCAGATACAGCGCCATCGCCCGCCCCAACCGCTTCCCCGCCCCCGTTACCAGTGCCCGCATCTCAACCCTTCTTGCAATCGCATCCCGCCTTGCCAATCACATAGCGCCCGCAACTGCGGCAAACAGTGGGCTTCGCCAAAGCTGGTGGCTTTTTTGTGCCGGGAAACAGCGCTTTGCCAACCATACCGATGGCCACCATCGCCAAAAGAAACAGGATAACCGCTTTGATCAACATCTAGAGTCCAAACCGCGCCCAAAGCGCGCGCTCCTCTACCACCATTAACGCATCCTCGGCGAGGGCCGCGCCAAAACGCGGAAACAACCCCTTTTTGCGACCATAGGGCACCAGACGCAGCTTGTCGCCATAAAGCGCGCGCAGCTTTGGCACCAGATGAGCGACACCATCCGCAAGCCCCAGATCAACCGCCTTTTGCCCCACCCAGATTTCGGCGTTGAACAGATCGGCCTCGGCCAACCGCGCCCCGCGCCGCGATGTAACATGGGCGATAAACGCCTCATGAATCGGGGTTTGCAAGGCCCGCAACCGCTCCACATCCTCGGGCTTTTGCGGCAAGAACGGGTCGGCAAAGCTTTTCGATTTCCCCGCCGTCACCACCCGCCGCTCAACGCCTTGTTTTGCCATCAAGTCGACAAAGCCGAATGCCGCAAAAATAACCCCGATAGAGCCCACAAGGGATGAGGCATCCACCCAAATCTGATCCGCCGCACAAGCCAGCCAATAGCCGCCACTTGCGGCGACATCCTCAACAAAGCCATGCACCGGCACGCCCTTTTCATCCGCCAGGCGCCGGATGCGCGCGGCGATCAGCGCTGATTGCACCGGCGAGCCGCCGGGCGAGTTGATCACCAGCGCCACGGCCAGCGGCTTGGAGCGAAACGCCTTCTCAATCACCGGCGCCAAGGACTGATCCGAAAGGCTGCGCCCACCGGTGCCGATCGCGCCTTGCAACCGGATCACCGCCACACGCGGCGCTCGCTTCATAAAGGCAAGATAATTTCTCATAGCCCAAGAGTTAAGCGCTCGCCAAAGCAGACACAACTCCCCCAATTTCATCTGTCTCTTAAATATCCCCGCCGGAGGCTCCGCCATTTGACAAAGCCGGGCTTGCGGTTGCCCATTTTCCCCGCCACCCTGCCCGCTATGATCGACAAGCTGGAAATGTTCATCGCTCTCGCCAACGAGCGCCATTTTGGCCGCGCGGCCGAGACCTGCCGCGTCACCCAGCCCACGCTTTCCTCGGCGATCCGCCAGCTTGAGGATCAGCTGGGCGTGCAGCTGGTGTTTCGCGGCTCACGGTTTCAGGGCCTTACCCCCGAAGGCCAGCGCGTGCTGGACTGGGCGCGGCGCATTGTCGGCGACATGCGCGCGCTCAAGGATGAGATGCGCACGGTGCATGCGGGCCTTTCAGGCAATCTGCGCATCGGCGTCATTCCCACCGCCTTGCCGATGATCTCGGATCTGACGCTGCCGTTTACCGCCCGAAACCCCAATGTCCGGGTCTCGATCCTTTCCAACACCAGTATCGAAATTCTGGCCGGCATAGAAAGCCTCGAAATAGATGCCGGCATCACCTATCTGGACAACGAACCCTTGGGCCGCGTGGCCACCGTGCCGCTCTATACCGAGTTTTACCGCTTTTTATGCGCACCCGACACCGCGCTTTCCGACCGCGCTCAGGTGACCTGGTCCGAGGTGGCATCGGAAAACCTGTGCCTTTTGACCACCGACAACCAAAACCGCCGCATCATCAACCAACATCTTGCCGAAGTCGGTGCGCGCATTTCGGCGATGGTGGAATCCAACTCGACCATCGCTCTGATTGCCCATGTGAAATCAGGCAAATGGGCCTCGGTTGTGCCAAAGAAACTGGCCGAGATGTTCATTGGCGACGGCTCGCTTAAATCCATCCCCATTGTGCAACCCGAAGCCGAGCATCTGGTTGGCCTGATCACCGCCCGTCGCGATCCGCAAACCCCGGTGCTGACCGCCCTGATAGAACAGGCATCGCGGTTGGGCGCGCAGCTCAAACGATAGAGCGCGTCTATCGTTCAACGAGAATTCTATATTGATTTATCTATCAAGCGGTCTATCACCAAGCAAAGCCCGCAGAAGGATTCTCCCATGCCCACCCTGTCCGAGATCAACCCGAAACTGGACGAAATTCTCGCCGCCCATAACGGTATGGAGGGGCCTTTGCTGCCGATCCTTCATGCGGTTCAGGCCGAATGGGGCCATATCCCGCAAGACGCTCTGCCGGTGATTGCGAAAAACCTGACGCTGACCCGCGCCGAAGTGCATGGCGTGATGACCTTTTACCATGATTTCCGCGAAAAACCGGCGGGCAAACATGTGTTAAAGCTGTGCCGGGCCGAGTCTTGTCAGGCGATGGGCGCCGACCGCGTCGCGGCGCATGCGCAAAAATCCTTGGGCATCGAATGGCATGAAACCACCAAAGACGGCGCCGTCACCTTAGAGCCGGTGTTCTGCCTTGGCCTTTGCGCCTGTGGCCCGGCCGCCTTGGTGGATGGGCGAGTGGTTGGTCGGGTTGACGAAAAACGCGTGGATCAACTGATTGCAGAGGTGCGGGCATGAAAATCTATCTTCCCCTTGATGCCGCAGCCAAAGCCTTGGGCGCCGATGAGATTGCCGCGGCCATCCTGACCGAGGCCGCGCGGCGCGGCGTCAAGGTTGATCTGATCCGCAACGGCTCACGCGGGATGGTGTTCCTTGAACCATTGGCCGAGGTGGTCACGCCAGCGGGCCGCATGGCCTTTGGCCCGATGACGGTCAAACATGTGCCAGCGCTGTTTGATGATCTGGCAAGCCACCCCTTGGCGCTTGGCCTGACTGACGATCTGCCTTGGCTAAAGGCGCAAACCCGGCTGACTTTCGCGCGCTGTGGTGTGATTGATGCCCTTAGCTTGCAAGATTACAAGGCCCATGGCGGGCTTATGGGCCTGACCCGCGCTTTGGGGATGACCGCGCCGGAGATGGTGGCCGAAGTTACCGCCTCGGGCCTGCGTGGCCGTGGCGGTGCGGGCTTTCCAACCGGGATCAAGTGGAAAACGGTGTCCGAGGCGAAAGCCGACCGCAAATATATCGTCTGCAACGCCGATGAGGGCGATAGCGCCACCTTCGCCGACCGGATGCTGATGGAGGGCGACCCCTTCACTCTGATCGAGGGCATGGTGATTGCCGGTCTCGCCACCGGTGCGACCAAGGGCTATGTCTATCTGCGCTCGGAATATCCCGATGCGATCCGGGTGATGCAACAGGCTGTGATCACCGCCCGCAAGGCCGGGGTTCTGGGCGCATCCGTTATGGGCAAGGGCCCGGCCTTTGATATGGAAATTCGCGTCGGTGCCGGTGCCTATGTCTGTGGCGAGGAAACCTCGCTGCTGAATTCGCTCGAAGGCAAGCGTGGCGTGGTTCGCGCCAAACCGCCACTTCCCGCACTCGAAGGTTTCCTTGGCAAGCCTACGGTGGTGAACAACGTGATCTCGCTGGCCACGGTGCCGGTGATTTTCGAGAAAGGGGCCGCGCATTATCAGGCCTTTGGTCTGGGTCGCTCGCGCGGCACCATCCCGCTGCAAATCGCCGGAAACGTGAAACACGGCGGGCTTTACGAGATCGCCTTTGGCACCAGCTTGGGCGATATCGTTGACAAGATCGCAGGCGGAACGGCAACAGGCCGCCCGGTCAAGGCCGTGCAGGTTGGCGGGCCGCTTGGTGCCTATTTCCCGCGCGCCCTTTTCGACACGCCCTTTGGCTATGAAGAATTCGCGGGCAAAGACGGGTTGATCGGCCACGCTGGCCTGACCGTGTTCGACGACAGCGCCGATATGCTGAAACAAGCGCGCTTTGCGATGGAGTTCTGCGCCATCGAATCTTGCGGCAAATGCACGCCTTGCCGGATTGGTGCGGTGCGCGGCACCGAAACCATCGACCGGATTGCCAAAGGCGACGCCGAGGCAATCCCGCTTTTGACCGATCTTTGCAACACCATGAAAGCAGGCTCGCTCTGCGCCTTGGGCGGCTTCACCCCCTATCCCGTGATGTCGGCCCTGACCCATTTCCCCGATGACTTCGCCCCAATGAAGGAAGCCGCAGAATGAAAGATTTCGTTATCCCAGACCGCGATTTCGGCACCCCTGCGGCAAAGTCGAAAACCCTGATCACCCTGACCATCGACGGCTTTGATGTGACGGTGCCCGAGGGCACCTCGATCATGCGCGCGGCGGCCGAGGCGGGCATTCAGGTGCCAAAACTCTGCGCCACCGATTCGGTGGATGCGTTTGGCTCTTGCCGGTTGTGTCTGGTCGAGATTGAGGGGCGCAATGGCACTCCGGCGTCTTGCACCACCCCGGTCGCGGCTGGGCTAAAGGTTCACACCCAGAACGCCAAGCTGAAACAGTTGCGCCGTGGCGTGATGGAGCTTTACATCTCGGATCACCCGCTGGATTGCCTCACCTGCTCGGCCAATGGTGATTGCGAATTGCAAGATATGGCGGGGGCCGTTGGCCTGCGCGATGTGCGCTATGACGCGATTGACACCCATTTCCGCGCCAAGAACACCAGCGGCGAGAAAAACCCGCAATGGCTGCCCAAAGACAACAGCAACCCGTATTTCAGCTATGATCCGGCGAAATGCATCGTCTGCTCGCGCTGCGTGCGGGCCTGCGAAGAGGTGCAAGGCACCTTCGCGCTGACCATCGAGGGCCGTGGCTTTGACAGCCGGGTGTCCTTCGGCGCAAGAACCGACGATGCGCTGTCTTCGGATTGCGTGTCTTGCGGCGCTTGCGTGCAGGCCTGCCCGACCGCGACGCTGCAAGAGAAATCCATCATCGAGATTGGCACGCCCTCGCATGCCGTGATCACCACCTGCGCCTATTGCGGCGTTGGCTGTTCGTTCAAGGCCGAAATGCGTGGCGATGAATTGGTGCGGATGGTCCCTTACAAGCATGGCAAGGCCAACCGTGGCCATTCCTGCGTCAAGGGCCGCTTTGCCTATGGCTATGCCTCGCACAAAGACCGCATCCTGAACCCGATGATCCGCGACAGCATCAACGATCCGTGGAAAGAAGTGTCCTGGGATGAGGCGATGGAGTTTGCCGCCAACCGGATGCGCGGCTTGCAGGCGAAATACGGCCAGCGCTCGGTTGGGGTGATCACCTCGTCGCGCTGCACCAATGAAGAAACCTATCTGGTGCAAAAACTTACCCGCGCGGTGTTCATGAACAACAACACCGACACCTGCGCCCGCGTCTGCCATTCGCCCACTGGCTATGGCCTGGGCCAAACGCTTGGCACTTCGGCAGGCACCCAAGATTTTGACTCGGTTGAAGAAACCGATGTCGTGATCATCATTGGCGCCAATCCTGCCGCTGCCCATCCGGTCTTTGCCAGCCGCCTGAAAAAGCGCCTGCGCAAGGGGGCCAAGCTGATCGTGGTTGACCCGCGCCGCACCGAAATGGTCGAGGGCGCGCATTACAAGGCTGATCATCACCTCGCCCTGACCCCCGGCACCAACGTGGCCATCGTCACCGCTTTGGCGCATGTGATCGTGACCGAAGGCCTGATGGATGAGCAATTCATCCGCGAGCGTTGCGATTGGGATGAATTCCAGGACTACGCCGAATTCGTCTGCCAACCGCAGAACAGCCCCGAAGCGGTGGAACTGCTGACCGGCGTTCCGGCCTCCGAGGTGCGCGCCGCGGCACGTCTTTACGCCAAGGGTGGCAATGGCTCGATCTATTACGGGCTGGGCGTGACCGAACATTCGCAAGGCTCGACCACCGTGATCGGTATCGCCAACCTTGCCATGATGACCGGCAATGTCGGCCGTCCGGGCGTGGGCGTGAACCCGTTGCGCGGCCAGAACAACGTGCAAGGTTCCTGCGATATGGGCTCGTTCC
>CBDUEF010000020.1:0-17626 GCA_965366095.1 uncultured Cypionkella sp.
CTTGCCAGATCATGGCCGATGTGATGACCTATGAGGAATTTCGCGGCCCCATCGCTGGCAAGAAAGTGGTCTGGGCCGGCGACGGCAACAACGTCTGTGCCTCCTTCCTTGATGCCGCCGGGCAGTTCGGTTTCGACTTCACCTTTACCGGCCCAGAAACCCTTGATCCTGAAGATAAATTCGTGAAATTCGCACGCGAGCGCGGCAGCAAGGTGCTGATCGAACGCGATCCCGCCTTGGCTATGAAAGGCGCCGATCTGGTCGTCACCGACACCTGGGTGTCGATGCATGATCCTGAATCCGCCAAAGAGCGCCGCCACAACCAACTTCGCGGCTATCAGGTGAACGAGGCGCTGATGGCCCATGCCAAGCCCGACAGCTTGTTCATGCACTGCCTGCCCGCCCATCGCAACGATGAGGCGACCAGCGCGGTGATGGACGGTCCGCATTCGGTGATCTTTGATGAGGCCGAAAACCGCCTGCACGCGCAAAAGGCGGTGATGCGCTGGTGCCTGGGGGTTTAACCCTCGCAGCGTCGTGAAGGGCAGGGGCCAAACGCGCCCTTGCCTTTGGCTGCATTTCGCGACCAAGTGGCGGCCTTACATCCGCACAAAGGCGCATCATGCAAAACCCCGTCCCGTTTTTCAGCCATTCCCTCACCGCCTTCGCCAAGATCCTCGATAAGGCCGAGGCCCATGCCAGCGCCAAGAACATCAAGCCCGAGGTGATCCCGCAATTGCGCCTGATCGCCGATATGCTGCCGATGTGGCGTCAGGTCACCATCGCCTGCGATCATGCCAAAGGTGCCTGTTCGCGGCTGGCCGGGCTGGAAAACCCCAGCTTTGCCGATACCGAAACCACGCTGGCCGAGTTGAAAGACCGCATCACCCGCACCCTAGCCTATATCGCCAGCATCCCCGCCGATGCCTATGAGGGCGCCGAAAACCGCACCATCACCCTCAAGGTCGGTCCGACCGAGCGCAGTTTTCCCGCCGTGCAATATTACCACAGCTTTGCGGTGCCGAATTTCTACTTCCACATGTCGACCGCCTACGCGATCCTGCGCGCCAACGGGGTAGACCTCGGCAAATCCGATTTCATGGGGGCCTAAAGCTCAGTCGGCGGCGCGCCCATCGGCCGCCGCCGCCCTGCCCGCCAGCGCCGCCACGCCCAGCAAGATCAGCGCCAGCGTCGCATAGGTCAGCCGGAAACCGGCATGGGATGCCACAAAGCCAATCACCGAAGGCCCCACCAAAATCCCGGCATAGCCCAGCATGGTGACCGTTGATACCGCAATCCCCGAAGGCAATCCGGGGTGATTGCCTGCCGCCGAAAACAGCACTGGCACCAGATTGGCAATCCCGACGCCCGCCAGCGTAAACCCGGCAATCGCCAGCAGGTCCACCGGAGCGACTGCTGCCACCATCAACCCGACCGCCGCCACAAAGCCCGACCCGCGCATGGTTCTGACCGCGCCAAAACGATTGCGAATGAGATCGCCTGCAAAGCGCATCACCGCCATAGCGCCGGCAAAAAGTGCAAAGCCCAAACCCGCAACGGTCAGCGATGACCCATGTTCCTTGCTCAGATAAATCGCCGCCCAATCCAGCACCGCGCCCTCGGGCACCATCGCCGCCATCGTCATGAAACCCAAAAGCCACAGCGCCGCATCACGCGGCAACAGGGCATGCTTTTTCGGGGCCGTATCCGAAACCACGGCAACCGGCTCTTCATGCAGATGCCGCGCCGCCGCCCCACACCCCACCCCCACGGCCCCCGCCCCCGCAAAAGCCTGGGCAAGAAACCCCGCCTGGGTGACCACGAACCCCCCCCCCCCCCCGCCGATAAAGGCCCCAAGGCTCCAAAAGCCGTGGCTCGCCGACAGGATCGCCCGGCGCAATCCGCGCTCGACCTCGATCATATTGGCATTCATCGCCACATCCATCGACCCGATCACCGCCCCCATATAGGCCATGGTCAGCGCCAGCACCCAAACCGCAGGCGACAGCACCACTAAAGGCAGGGCAGGCACCACCAGCACGGCAAAGCCAACCAGCACCCGGCGCGAGCCATAGCGCGCAATCAACCATCCCGAAAACAGCATCGCCCCCACCGCGCCCAGCCCCAGACACAGGATCAGCAGTCCCAGAACCGCCTCGGAAATCTGGTAACGCTGCAATAGCAGGGGGATTTGCGGTGCCCAGGCCCCCATCACAAAACCATTCGCCGCAAAAAGCGCCGACGTGGCCCATCTTCCACGCTCGAGAATGTTCCTTTGGGCGGATGCGGTCATCAAAAGGCCCCTGTGATTTTGGCTCTCCTTAGGGAACTCCATTGCCAAACGAAAGGGCACATCTGAGCCGCTTTGGTGCAATCACCACAAGATGGCCATGGTTTTCGCCAAATTGCCTTATTGCCGCCGCGCGCAGGCCGCAGCGCCGGATCACTATTGTTTCGTGAACAGAAAAAATGTCGAGGCAGTCAAATGGCAACGCTCTATTCCGGCCTTGGGGGGCCTCGCGGTTATGGCGAGGGCAATTTCCACAATACACCGACCGGATCATTGGCGGCGGGCAACTATGACGATGGCTCGATCCGGGTGGACATCACGTCGATCTTTGGCCCTTCGGGGATCAATTACCTCGGAACTTATTACACCTCGGTCTATATCAACACCAATGGATTGATCACCTTCACCGCGCCCGTCACTGTCTACACTCCCAGCCCTCTGGCCGCCTTGCCCTATCCCGCGATTGCCGCCTTCTGGTCGGATGTTGATATCACTTCGGGCGCAAAGACCGGCAGCAACAACATCTATTGGGATCTTGATCCCGCCAATGGTAATTTCACCATCACCTGGGATTCGGTGAAACCCTACTCTGGCAAGGGAACCAACACCTTTCAGCTGCGTTTGCACAGCACTGGCAAGGGTAATTTCGAGATCGAATTTATCTATGGTCAGGTTGGGTGGACCAATGGTTACACAGGAATTGGGCAAACCGGCTTTACCAATGGTGGTGCGATTGACTATGTTTTGCCCGGATCGGGCAATGCGACCGCGCTGACAAATTATCCAACCGCCAATCTGGATCCCGGTTCGACAATTGGCACTTGGTCGCAGCATTTCTGGAACGGCGCGCCCGTCTGCTTTGCGGCAGGCACAAGGATAGAAACGCCCTTTGGTCCGCGCCCTGTGGAAAGCCTGTGCATCGGCGATCTGGTCACCACGCTCGATCATGGCCCGCAACCGCTGCGCTGGGTGGGCGATTGGCAGACGATGGCGGATGTCGGCGCGCTTCCCATTCAGATCGAGGCCCATGCCCTTGACAATGATCGCCTGCTGCGCGTCTCGCCGCTGCACCTGCTGTTGATCGAAGGGGGGGATTGCGAAATGCTGTTCGGCGAGGCCGAGGTTCTGGTCTCGGCCAAGGAACTGGTCGGCCTTCCCGGAATTTCGGCTTTGGCGCGGCGTCAGCGTGTCCGCTACCATCACCTGATGTTTGATCGCCATCAGATCATCTTTGCCGAAGGCACCCCGGCCGAAAGCCTGTATCCCGGACCGATGGCTCTGGACCAATTGCCCGATTTGCAGCTTAGGGATATGGAATCGCATTTTCTGCAAGGGGAGTTGGAAGGGCTGGCCGTTCAGCCCACCGCCCGCCGGGTTTTGCGCGCTATCGAGGCGCGGGTTCTGCGCGAATGGCGGTTGCAAAAGCCTGGGACCAAAACGGCCCCTGCCAATCGGCTTGCGGCCTGATCACCGACCTGTCCAGCCTGGCACCCGCTGGCTGTCAGCCCTTCAGGCAGTCCGCCAGTTTCTGCGCCAGCCCCAGCATCAACGCCTCATAGCCATCCGGCCCCGCGTCCAGACTTGATCCCACCGGATCAAGCGCCGCGCCCAGCTTCACGCCGGTGCCGTCCAGCAGCTGCACCATCAGGGCCGGATCATGCTGCACTTCGGGAAAGGCGCAGATATAGCGCCCGGCCTCCAGATCGGCGCGCAGCCCCGCCAGCCGGGCCGCCCCGGGTGTTGCCGCATCTCCCAGCGCCAGCGCGCCCGCACCCGTCAGCCCGTAATGCGCGGCGAAATAGCCATAAGCGGCGTGAAAAGTCACAAAGCCGCGCGCCTTCATCGGCGCGAGCAGCCCCGCAATCTGCGCATCCATCGCCGCGATCCGCACTTGCGCCGCCGCCGCATTTCCTGCGTAAACCTCGGCATGCTCGGGGTCGATTTGCCCCAACTCATGCGCAATCAGTGCCGCCCAATAGGCCGCATTGTTCGGGTCAAGCCAGGCATGAGGATCGGTATTGCCGTGGTCGTCATGCCCATGCCCATCGTCCTCAACCTCCGGCCCGTAGGGCCGCCGATAGGTGCCATCCGCGTCCAGCAAGGCCAGCGATTGTGCGCCCCCCCCCGCCATCCCGCGCTCCAGCCAAGGCGTCAGCTCGGGCCCGATCCACACCACCAGATCGGCCCCGGCCAAGGCCCGCCGCTGGCTGGGCCGCATCTGGAAATCATGCTCATCCGCGCCCTTTTCCAACAGCAGAACCGGCGCGCCCAAATCACCCATCACCTGCGCCACCAGCGCCTGCACCGGCGGCACATCGGTGACCACGCGTGGAACCTCGGCCAGCACCGGCTGCGCCAATCCGATCAATGCCATCACCAGAAACCGCATCCCAACCCCCCTTACATTCGCCGCGAAAGCCTGATATGTATGTAATATTATAACAGGTCAAGCCCCCATGCCCAACCACCCCGCCTTTGCCACTCATGACCACGCCTATTGCACCAGTGACCGCATGGCGCAGGCGGAATCCCATCTTGCCGCCAAGGGCCAGCGCCTGACCCCGGTGCGCCGCCGCACGCTTGAGATCTTGCTTGAAGATCACCGCGCCATGGGGGCCTATGACGTGCTGAACCGCCTTGCCGCCGAGGGCTTTGGCAACCAGCCCCCCGTCGCCTATCGCGCGCTGGAATTCCTGACGGATCAAGGCCTTGCCCACCGCATCCGCCGCCTGAACGCCTTCACCGCCTGCATGCATCCGGGCGAGGCCCACGCCCCCGCCTTCCTGATCTGCCGCACCTGTCATTCGGTCGCCGAAACCTCTGCCGCCCCGGTTCTCGCCGCTTTAACCAAAGCCGCCACCGCCATCGGCTTTGAGATCGAGCGCAGCAATATCGAGGCGCTGGGCCTGTGCCCGGCCTGTGCCGCCACATGAGCCTGCTTTCCGCCACCGCCCTCACCGTCCGCTTTGGTGCCTCCGAAGTGCTGTCCAGCATCACCATGGCGATCAACCAAGGTGAGATCGTCACCGTGCTTGGCCCCAACGGCTCGGGCAAATCCACCCTCTTGCGCGCGCTTTTGGGCATCCTTCCCACCGCCTCGGGCCAGATCACCCGCGCGCCCGGCCTGCGCATCGGCTATGTGCCGCAAAAGCTGGCGATTGACCCGACCCTGCCGATGACCGTGCGTCGCTTTCTGTCGCTGCCCAACCGCGTAAGCGATGCCCAAGCCAGCAAAACCCTTGCCCGAGTCGGTCTCCCTGATGTGGAGTCCCGCCAGATGTCGGCCCTCTCAGGTGGCCAGTTCCAGCGCGTCCTCCTCGCCCGCGCGCTGCTCTGCGATCCGCAACTCCTGATCCTGGATGAGCCCACCCAGGGCCTTGACCAACCCGGCGAGGCCGCCTTCTACCGCCTGATCGAAGAGGTCCGCAGCACCACCGGCGCGGCGATCTTGATGGTCAGCCACGATCTGCATGTGGTGATGGCCGCCTCGGATCGGGTGATCTGCCTCAACGGCCATATCTGCTGCGAAGGCACCCCGCGCGTGGTCTCGAATGCGCCCGAATACCGCGCCCTCTTCGGCCTTGGCACTCAAGGCGCGCTGGCGCTTTACCGCCACGACCATGACCACACACATGACCATGATCACGCGGACCACCATCATGATTGACGATTTCCTGATCCGCGCCGCCCTCGCAGGGCTTGGCCTTGCGCTTGCCACCGGGCCTTTGGGCAGCTTTGTGGTCTGGCGGCGCATGGCCTATTTCGGCGATGCCACCAGCCACGCCGCCATTCTGGGCGTGGCGCTGGCGCTTGCCCTGCACTTGCCGATTGCCGCCGGGACGCTCTTTGTGGCGCTGGCGATGGCGCTGACGGTTTCGGTCCTTTCGGCGCGCGGCTGGGCTGTCGATACCACGCTGGGCGTGCTGGCCCATTCGGCGCTGGCCTTTGGCCTTGTGGCAATCTCCTACGTTCCCGCCGTGCGCACCGATCTGTCCAGCTATCTTTTCGGCGATATCCTCGCCGTCAGCACCAATGATCTGATCTTCATCTGGGCCGCCTCTGCCCTGACGCTGGGCCTGCTGATCTGGCGCTGGCAGGCGCTCTTGACCGCGACAGTCAGCGAAGACCTCGCCCATGCCTCTGGCCTGAACCCCCACCGAGAAAAGCTGGTGCTGACGCTGGCCCTTGCCTTGACCGTTGCCTTCAGTCTGAAAATTGTCGGCGCTTTGCTGATTGCCGCCTTGCTGATCATCCCGGCGGCAGCAGCGCGCGGCGTGGCGCGCACCCCTGAAACCATGGCCGTGCTCGCCAGCCTGATCGGCGCGGTGTCGGCAATTGCCGGCTTGGGGCTTTCGTTGTGGCAAGATACGCCCGCCGGGCCTTCGATCATTGTGGTCGCAGCCGTGGTGTTCGCGGCATCCGCCGTGCTTGGACGGCGGATGCAATAGGCGCAACCTTACGACAGCGCGCGGTTCAAAGCGGGCAGGCGGCGGATCACCAGCCAGTCAAACGCAAGGATCGCCACGATGGCGGCCCCCGCCATCGGAAAGGCAAGACCCACCACAACCACCAGCAGGGCGGCCCCTTTTTGCAGCGGCGCATCCTCGGGCTTTGGCGGGGCAACCAGACGCCCGGCTTTTGCGGGGCGGCGCTTCCACCACATCACCACTCCCGAAACCGACAGGAAGATCATCGTCAGGCAAAACACCGTGTTCAGTGCCATGTTCCACGCCCCTAGGTCACCTTCATGAAAGGCAACGCCGACCGCCATCGCCTTGGCATAAGGTGAATAATCGGCGAACTGCACATCGGCCAGAACATTGCCGGTGTATTGGTCGATATGCAGGGTGCGGTCCTGCCAGGGTCTGGGGCCATCATTCGACATGCTGTCATGGCTGATCGTCCAGACTCCATCCGCAGCCCCCGGCAGCGAAAGCTGGAACCGCCCCTGAAACCCAAGGCTGCGGGCAAAAGCCACGGCGCTGTCCAGCGTGACCGACCCGGCAATGGCGGCCATGCCCTTGAGCGACCCAGAGGCTGGAACCGGTGTCTGTTCCAGCGTCCAGGGCGTATCATTGGCGGTGGCATGGCCCATCTCAGCATGGGTCTTGTCCGACAAGGGCGCATCAAACTTTTCTGCCGGAAAGGTGTTCCACGCCTGCACCACCTTACCGCCCCAGATCCCCGCCCAGGACAGGCCCGAGATCAGAAACACCAGCATCAGCCCCGAGGCCCAAAGCCCGACAACCCCGTGCAGCGATACCCAGAACCCGCGTCCCTTTGCCGCCAGTCGCGGCAGCACGCGCCGCCCGGCATTGCGCGGCCAGTGCAAGTATACGCCCGACACCACCATGAGGATGCCAAGACTGGCCGCAATTTCGATCAGCCGGTCGCCGAGATCACCGATCAAAAGCGTGCCGTGGATTTTATTGGCCAGATCATACCAGCCATCGCCCCACACGAAAGTTTGCACCACCTCGCCGGTATAGGGGTTGAGCAGAACGCCGGTGGCCTCATCTGCAACATTGACGCGCATCAGCGCCACACGCCCTTCGCCCATGGGTTCTACATATTGGGCCAGCGTGCCACCCGGAACGGCGGCCAGGGCAGCGGCTTGCAGGGCCGATACCTGCAAGGCAGGGCCAGTGACGGGAACATAGCTGCGCTCGCCTTTCAGCTCGGTCACAGCACTGACCCACAGCATGATCATGCCGGTGCAGGCCAGCATCACCAGAAAGGGGATGACATAAAGGCCCGCGTAAAAATGCCAGCGCCAGGCGATGGCGTGCAGGATGCGGTTGGGTTCGGTTGCGTCGGATTTCGACGCGGAAACGGTTTCAGGATGGGTCATAGCCATGCCTGCTCTCCTTTTGGAAATGCGAAGGATTGATCGGATGAAAGCGGATCAGATCAGCGCAGGAGGGCCGCGTGCATAAAGCCCGCGCGGATCATGCGCAGGCCAGTAAGGGGCGCCAATTTGCTCGGCAAAGGCCGGGCGCAGGGCCGCGTCAAACAGGGCGGGCAACCCTTGGGTTGTCTCAATGGCGCAGCCTTGCGCCATTGCCCAGTCGCAGGGTTTTGCCGGGGCTTCGTCGGGCAGCGGTTTGACGGTGCCCGTCACCGGATCAAGAACCATTTGCACCGGACCCGTTCCCGAACACAGCACAAGGACAAGTCCCCCGCTTGCCGTGGCCACGGCCATCGTCCCGCGCGGCTGCATTGCGCCGATCCCGAATGCAAGCAGCATCACCACCAGAACGGCTTTGTGCAAGATCGCAGTGGGATGACGGGGGCTACGCATCAGATGTCCTTAGCCGGGTATTTTATGCTGGTCAATCGAGCCCGAAACGAGGGCATTTCGGCCCCATGCGGCGGCAATGTCGTTTTCGGACGCCAAATGTCGGAGGGTTTGGGCCTTTCGTGTTTCAATAGGGCATTGATGCTTCCAAACTTACCCGGAGAGTCCCATGAAAACCCATGTCAAAGCGCTTGTTGTCGGCGGTGGCGCTGTCGGCACCGGCATCGCCTATCATCTTGCCAAGGCCGGATGGGATACCATGCTGGTCGAGCGTGATGAGCTGACCTCGGGCTCCACATGGCACGCGGCGGGCCTGTTGCCGCTCTTTAACATGGGCTATGCCACCACCCATATCCACAAATACTCGGTCGATTTCTACAAAGGGCTTGAGGCCGAAACCGGGTTGAACGCGGGCTTTGCCGTGGTCGGCAATCTGCGCATGGCACAGCGGGCCGAGCGGATGGACGAATACATGCTTTACTCCTCGGTTGCCGAAACCGCCGGGGTCTATCACGAATTCCTAACCCCCGCGCAGATCAAAGAACGCTGGCCCTTGGTGCGCACTGATGATCTGGTCGGTGCACTTTATCACCCGCAAGACGGCTATATTAACCCCGCCGATGTGACCCAAGCCATGGCCAAAGGCGCACGGCAATTGGGCTGCACCTTCGAGCGTAAAATTCAGGTCGATGGCTATCGCTGGACCGGCTCGGAATGGATCGTGTCCTGCACCCGCATGGTGGAACAGGGCGGCAATCTGGTGCCGTCGGATGAAAAATACGAGATTCACGCCGAACATGTCGTCACCGCCACCGGCAACCACGCCCAACGCACGGCGCGGCTATTGGGGATCAAAATCCCGGCGATCCCGGTCGAACACCAGTATATCGTCACCGAACCCGACCCGATGCTGCAAGAATACCGCAAAACCCATGGCGAGCACCCGGTTCTGCGCGACGCCGATGCGAAATGGTATGTCCGCGAAGAGCGCGGCGGCTGGATCCTTGGCCCCTATGAAAAGGGCGCCCCCGCCCGCTTTGAATATGACGTGCCGCAGTCGTTCCGCGCCGATCTCTTCCCGCTTGATCTGGAGCGGATCGAGGCCGAATACATGTCGATGATCCACCGCATCCCGTCCTCGGAAACCGTTGGTCTCAAAGACGATTTCAACGGCCCGATCTGCTATACCCCTGATGGCAACCCGCTGGTCGGCCCGGCTCCGGGCCTGCGCAACATGTGGCTGGCCGAGGGCTTTTCCTTTGGCATCACCGCAGCAGGTGGCACCGGTTATTACCTTGCGCAGATGATGGTGAATGGCGAGGCCGAGATCGACATGGCCTCGCTCGATCCGCGCCGCTATGGCAATTGGATCACCACCGAATATGCCGCGCGCAAGAACGAGGAATGCTACGATCACGTCTTCGTCCTGCATCACCCCGATGAGGAACGCGAAGCCGCCCGCCCCCTGCGCACCGCCCCGGTTTACGATCGCCAAAAGGCGCTGGGCGCGCAATTCGGCCAAGTCAACGGCTGGGAGCGCCCGATCTATTACGGGCCGAAAGATGCGCCTGCCGATTTCGACCACAATTCCCGCTCATTCCGCCGTGGCGGCTGGTGGCAATATGCGGTGGAGGAGGCGAAAGCCATCCGCGAAACCGCGGGCCTGATTGACGCCACCGCCTTCACCAAACACATCGTGCGCGGGGCAGGGGCCACGGCCTTCCTTGATTGGTTCACCTGCAACGCCCTGCCCAAAGTCGGCCGCATCAACCTGACCTATGCGCTGACCGCCGCAGGCACCACCCGCACCGAATACACCATCGTGCGCAATGGCGAGAACGATTATTATCTTGTCTCCGCAGGCGCTTGGACGGCCTATGACGCCGATTACTTGCGCAAATGCGCCGAGGATATGGCCCCGACCTTTGGCCATATCGACATCCATGATGTCACCACCCAATGGGGCGTTTTCGCCATCGCCGGGCCGAACAGCCGCAAGATATTGGCCGAGGTGATCAAAGACGCCGCCCCCGAAACCGCGCTTTCAAACAAGCGCTTCCCGTGGCTGTCGGCGCGCAAGATCGAACTGGGCATGTGCCCGGTCAACGCCATCCGCGTCGCCTATACCGGCGAGTTGGGCTGGGAGTTGCACCACCCCATCGAGATGCAGCGCTATCTGTGGGATTTGCTGCTCAAGGCGGGCGAAAAGCATGGGATGAAACTGGTCGGCGCGCGGGCGCAGAACTGGCTGCGGCAGGAAAAATCCTATCGCGCCTTTGGCAATGAACTTGGCCGCGATGCAACGCCTTTGGAGGCGGCGCTGGACCGTTTCGTTGATCTCTCGAAAGACTTCCAAGGCAAACAGGCGATGCTGGACACTGGCATCCGCTCGAAATGCTGCACGCTTCTGATCGACGGGCCTGCCGACACCGACCCTTGGGGCAAAGAGGCGCTGCTGCACAACGGCGAGAAAATCGGCCGACTGACCTCGGGCGGCTATTCGGTGGCCTTTGGCAAGCAGATCGGCATGGGCTATGTGCGCCCCGATCTGGCGGCTGTCGGCACCAAGCTGAAAGTGCGGATGAACCGCGAATTGTGGGATTGCGAAGTGGTTGAAGACAGCCCGTTCGATCCCTCAAACGCCCGCATCCGCATCGACGGCTGATCCGGCGCAAAAAACTGGGGGGTTTCACACCCCCCAAGTCCGCTTCGCGGCCTTCCCCCCCGTGGGATATTTGAGCGATGAGGATGAAAGTTTTAGGTAAATTTTAGCGAGTATCGGTGACGATAAAGGCGCAGGTGCCGCAGGCGCTTGGTCCGCTTTGGTCAAACCAGCGGCAGGTGGCGCGGATCGTGCAAGGCGCAAGCTGTGATGCTTCGGGTGTGCTCAGCATCGCCATAGCCCGGTCGATCACCCCGCAGCGACTGCCCGTCCATTGCATGCAGCCCGAGGTTTCGCAGCGGTTGGTGAACCGCATCCGGGCCTCAACCCGCTCTCCTGCCTTGTCCAGAAACGCCTGATCCACTTCGATCGCTGTTCGCAGATTGTGGATCTTGCCATCCGCTCCCAAAATGCCCAACAGGCTGGCCCCCGCTGTAGCCGGGGCGCTGGGGCAGGAGCGGGCGGCAAGATCATCGCCGCCCGCACCGATCATTTGGCGGCCCGCATATTGAACGCCTGATTGAGCTGCTTTTCGCCGTCAAGCAGATGCTCGATGTTGTAGCGGGCGATGAGTCCAATCCATTCCTTTGGAAATTTGCTCAGGATCGGCTTGTCGATACGCAGACCGGCGATATGGCCCAGCACCAGTTTCTGGATATCGCTTTCAATCGTGGCGGTGACTTCTTTTGACAGGGCAAGATCGCCCAAATCGACAACAAAACGTGTCATTCGAACCTCCTGAAATAAGGCGCGAGCACGATGCGCCCAGAATCAGCCTAGCAAATTTTCCCGTTAAAAGCGAGTGAAACGTCGCTTAAATTAACCTATGCGCGAATTTTGGCTTGTGACAGGGCTGATCAGGCCAACATCCATGTGGCGAAAGCAGGGGAAGGCATGCGCCTTCCCCTGCTGCTCTTGACTATCTTTGCGTTCAGTTGGCCGCGCCGAAATCTTCCGGGGTCACCGCGCCATCGCCATTGCTGTCCAGCATCGGAAACAGCTTTTCGCTGGCCCCGGTGAATTCCGCTTCGGTCACCACACCATCCCCATTGGCGTCGTTAAACGCGGGGGTCATCGATTCGTGCATCACGCCGCCATGGCCCTTGCCGAACATCATCATCATGGCCTGCATGCCGTTCGCGCCTTTGGCCTGACGTTTGCCCATGCCCTGACCCATCCCCTGGCCCATGCCTTGACCATTTCCCATCGCCTGCATCTGCTCGGCCATATGGTCCTCGACGCCCTGCCATTCGGCGGCACTCAGGGTGCCATCGGAATCGGTGTCGAACATCGCGAAGATATTGCCGCGCATCTCGGTCACTTCGGCAAGGGTGACTTTGCCGTCGCTGTCCATGTCCCATTGCTCCATGAAATGCGCGCCCATATCGCCCTTTTGGGCAAAGGCGGCAGAGCCTGCAAGCAGCAAGGCGGCGGTCAGTGTGAGGGTATATTTCATCATGTTTCCTTTATGTTACGCTCTTCAGGCGGCCATCTCGTCCCAAGCCGCCAAAGCATGGGCTGCATACATCAGTGCCGGGCCTCCGCCCATCTGCACCGCCATCGCCAGCACCGAGCCCACCTCTTCGCGCGCAGCCCCCATCTTGATCAGGGCCTCGACATGCAAGGTGACGCAAGGCTCGCAGCGTTGGGTGATCGCGATGGCCAGCGCCACAAATTCGCGGGTTTTCTTGTCCAGCGCGCCATCCGTCATCGCCCCGACCGAAAGCGCCGCAAAGCCCTTGGCGGTTTCAGGGTTCAACTTGTTCAACGCCCGCAATTCGCTGCGGATTTTGGTGTTGGTCTCGGCATAGGACATCTTGGCACTCCAGTTATTTGCCAAGATGTAGCACAGACAGGGCGCGCGGGACTTGATCTGGATCAATCACATTCAGAAATAGGAATGTGATCAGCGGATATACGCCGCCCAATCCGCCTGCGATCCGCCAAACACATTCAGATCGGCACGCCCGGTGATGCCCGGCACCAGGCCAGTGCTGGTATATTGCCAAAAGGTCCAGTCCTGGCCCGGGAATTTCTCGGCAGGGGTGCCCGCAACCGAGCGCAGCCAGAAATCAACGCCTTGCAAGCGGCCAAGGTCATTGTCTTGGTAAAAATCAACCGAGGTATACAGGATCGGGCGTTTGCCATAATGGGCGGTGACGATCTCGATAAAGCGCTTGGCCTCGGCGCGGATTTGCGCGCCGGCTGGGCGGATCGTGCAGGTCGGCGAAAACGGCGTCCACTCCATGTCCAACACCGGGGGCAAGGCATTGGCCGAACGCGGCACATTGGCAATAAACCAGCGCGCCTGCGCCTCCGCCGGGCCGCAAAGGTAAAAGAAATGATAGGCCCCGCGCGGCACACCCGCCCGCGCAGCACCACGCCAATTGTCCATAAAGCGCGCATCAACCCGGTCGCCGCCTTCGGTCGCCTTGATAAAGGCGAAACCCGCCCCGCCTTGTTGTAGCGCGCGCCAGTCGATCTCGCCCTGAAACCGCGACACATCCACACCGTGAACGGGATAGCGCTTGGGGCCGCGATGGCCCCAGTCATAGGGATCGGCGTCTTGAAAGCTGCCATGCATCGGCGTTGCACGCGGGGCAGGGCGCCCGCCGCAGGCGGCAAGGGTCAGGCAGAGCAGAATCATTACGATGCGGGTCATGCGCCCATGTTGACTGATTCAGCGCCCGCTGTCAGGCAGGTTTCCGCGCGATCAGCGAAAGGTTGTTGGCGGGCATCTCGCGGATACTCACTTGCAGCCCGCAATCCACCAACCGCCCCGCTGCCCAATCGCGATCCTTATAGCCAATCGCCAGGTTCTGCGCCCGAAGCGAGGCATCAAACGCCGCATCCCCCTCGCTGGTCGCCACACCCTCCCGCAAAAACGGCCCATAAATCAACGCCACCCCGCCGGGGGTCAGCGCAGTTGCAATCTCGGCCAGAACCACCTCGCAGGCGGGCGCGGGGACCAGATGCAACAGGTTCACCAGCAGCACCGCCTCGCAAGGATGCACCGCCGCCCAACCGGGGCTGGCCGCATCCAGCAAAATCGGCGGCAGGGCAGGGCTGCCCGCCGTCCATCCCGCAATCACCGCCATATTCGCCGCATCCACATCCGTAGGCTGCCAGACCAGACCCGGCAAGGCCGCCGAAAACGCCGCCGCATGCTGCCCGGTGCCCGAGGCGATCTCCAACAGCCGCCCCCGCGCGGGCATGATCTCGGCCAGCAGCGCCAGAATATGCCCGGCATTGCGCTCGGCAGAAGGCGCATGGCGCAAGCCCCCCCGGTCAGGTGCACCGCTTTCGGGAAGGATCATGCAAAACGCTCCGGTGACAACGCCGCAATCAGCGGCGCGTCAAGGCTCGGGGCTTGCCCGGTGATCAGATCGGCGGCAAGCTGGCTGGCCGCAGCGCTTGATTGAAAGCCGTATCCGCCCTGACCGGCCAGCCAGAAGAACGAGCGGTCTTGCGGCGCGGACCCGATCACCAAGACCCGGTCCGGCGAAAAGGTGCGCAACCCCGCCCACGACGACAAGAGCCGCGTTACCGGTTCGGTCACCATCGCCTCATAGCGTGCCAACCCTTCGGCCAGCACCATGTCATCGGCCCAGGCATCATGTGGCTCCATCGGGTGTTCCTCGGCGGGCGAGACAATCAGCGCCCCCGCGTCGGGCTTGGCATACCAGCTTTCCCCGGTGCCAAAGATCATCGGCCAACCCGATACATCATGCCCCCCCGGAGCCGGTATCCGCGCCATAGACCGGCGCATCGGCTGAAATCCCAAAGGCGCAATCCCTCCCATCGCCGCGATCTGGTCCCCCCAGGCCCCCGCCGCATTGATCAACACCGCACCTGCAAAACTGCCTGCACTGGTTTCTACCTGCCAGCCCGCCGCGCCTTTGGAAATCGCCGCAACACGCGCCGAAGTAACAAACTCGGCCCCATTCTGTCGGGCGCTGCGCACAAAATTCTGCACCAAACGATCCGTGTCGATGTCCCAGGCATTGAACGCCAGAGCGCAATGGGCCACGTGGTCATTCAGGATTGGCACCAAGTCCCGCGCCTGCTCTACTGAAATCTCCGGCAGGTCCATCACCTTGATATCTTGCGTAAAACCGGCAGCTTCATCGGCGCGGGCCACGATCATCAAACCGCGCGGTGACAGCACTCCTGCGTCCCGGAAATAATCGCCCGAAGCCATGGAAAGCCCCACCACCGGGGCCAGCCCATAGCGCGGCTCATACATTGCCGCTGACCGCCCCGAAGCATGATGCGCCAGATGGCTCTCCGCCTCCAGCAGCACCACCTTGCCATGCGGAGCCAGCCGCGCCGCCGCTGAAACCCCGGCAATTCCGCCGCCAATGATCACAAAATCCGCAGCCATGCCCGCCCCCCATTTCATCTGTCTGATAAATATCCTCGGGGGTGAGGGGGATGCAATCCACCTCGGGGGCGGAAGCCCCCTTTTCTTGATCAAGCGGGGGGCACGCAGCCCCCCGCACCTCTTTAGCCCTTGGTGGTTTCCTTCAACTTGTTGATCCCCAACACCTTCATCGCCAGCCCCTCATAGAACGGCTCGGACGTGCCCTTCTTGATCTTGCGCATAAAGTATTTCTCGAAACCCACCTTGGCCAGATGCACCCATTTGCCCGAGGAAGACCAGTTCACATTGCGCGGCGGGATCTGCGGTTGCGCCACAAAGGCAATGCCCCCATCGCCGAAATCGGCCAGACAAACCGCGTTCCAGGTGCCCACCTCTTCCGGCTCTTTGCCGCGCACCAACGCGCCGATGTTATGCGCCGTTGCCGTCACCATCGATTCGATCATGAACCCGGTTTTCGGCACACCACAAGGCACCGGCGTCGGCCCCATCGGCGGGATCGCCACGCAAACGCCTACGCCAAAGACATTGGGATATTTCGGATTGCGTTGATGCTTGTCGACAATGGTAAAGCCGCGCGGGTTCGACAGCCCCTCAATTCCGCGCAGCGCCTTGATCCCCCGAAACGCCGGCAACATCATCGAGAAGGCAAAGGGCAGCTCTTTTTCCGCCTTCACGCTGCCATCGTCGTTGATCTCCTCAACCGTCATCTTGCCGTCCTCAACCTTTTTCACCCGGGTCGAGGTCAGCCATTTGATATGCTTGCCGCGCATCTCGGATTCCAGCAAGCCCTTGGTATCGCCCACTCCGTCAAGGCCCAGATGCCCGACATAGGGCTCGGATGTCACAAAGGTCATCGGCACCCGGTCACGGACTTTCGCCTGCCGCAGCGCGGTTTCCACGATGAACAAAAACTCATAGGCCGGGCCATAGCAGCTTGCGCCCTGCACCGCGCCAATCACCACCGGGCCGGGATTGGCCAACAGCTTGTCGAACACCTCTTTCGCAGCCAAAGCATGATCGACATGGCACACCGATTGGGTAAAACCGCCATGCGGCCCCAACCCTTCGATCTCGTCAAAGGCCAGTTCCGGCCCGGTGGCGATCACCAGATAATCATAGGTAACCACCGACCCATCCGCCAGTTCGATCCGGTTTTCCTCGGGGATCACCTTCTCCGCCGGAACCGCCTTAAAGGCGATGCCCTTTTTCGCCATCGTCGGCGCCAGATCAATGGTGATATCCTCGCGCTGCCGCCAGCCCACCGCGACCCAAGGGTTAGAGGGCACGAAATGATATTTCGGATCCTTGGTGATCACCGTGATCGTATCTTCCGCCCGTAACTGGTCACGCAGCTCATAGGCCATGATCGACCCGCCCAAGCCCGCCCCCAAAACCACCACATGCGCCATTTGACTGCTCCCATCAGAAAATGTTGGGATCATATTAGATGCAAAGATGCGAATATATCAATGTAAAAATTCAAAAACCGCCAAATAGCAAAAGGCCCGCGACATGCGCGGGCTTTTCGCTGTTTACCTTGAAGGCGTTACTTCGGAATCTCAGCGGTGATGCCTTCGACGAAAAAGTTCATCCCGGCCAAAGTGCCATCATCTGCCACTTCGCCTTCTTTCAGCCAGACGGTGCCATCAGCCTTGTTCAGCGGCCCCATGAAGGGCGACCACGAGCCATCTGCAATCGAGGCCTGCACGGCTTCGGCCTTGGCTTTCACCTCGGCGGGAACCGCTTCGGTGATCTCACCGATTTTCACTTCGCCGCCAGAAATCCCGGCCCAGGTGTCTTTCTGCTTATAGGTGCCGTCCAGAAGCGCCTGAATCCGCTCGATATAATACGGACCCCAGTTGTCGATGATCGCCGAGACGCGTGGGCTTGGCTTATATTCTGCCATATCCGAGGCCTGACCAAAGCCGATCACGCCGGGAGTTTTCGCGGCCTCGGCCAAGGGGGCGGTCGAATCGGTGTGCTGCAAGATCA
>CBDUEF010000021.1:0-16921 GCA_965366095.1 uncultured Cypionkella sp.
CATCTCGATGAACTTATCCAAGGCCCGCACCGCCCGGGTCCAGAGCCGCACCGAGGGGTAATCATCCAGCGTCACGCCACCATCCAAAGACAGCGCCACGGCGGGAAAACAGGCGATGTCGGCGATGCTGGGCGCATCCCCCACCAACCAGATCCGCCCGGCAAACCGCTGCTCGCACAGATGCGCCTCCATCTCGCGCAGACATTGATGCCCGGCATGGCGCAAAGCGTCGATATCGCCGGGATACAGCAGCATATCATGCAGCCGCGCCATGCCCAAACTGCCGCCCAGACGCGCCGAAAACGCCAGCCAGTTTTGCACCTGCGCCCCCGCCTCTGGCGTATCCGCCCCCAGCCAGTCGCGCCCCGCCAACCGCGCGAGATAGACCAGCATCGCGGTGGATTCCGTCAACACCAGATCGCCCGCCACCAGCACCGGCAAAGTGCCCGCCGGATTGATCCGCCGAAACGCCAGCCCGCGCTGTTCCTGTCCGGGGTGAAAATCCACCGCCACCTGTTCCAGTTTCACCCCCAAAAGCGCCGCCATCAGCCGCACCTTGTAGCAGCTTGCGCTGAGCACATAGTCATAAAGCCGGATCATGCCGCCACCATCTGCGCGCCGTAAGTTAGCCCGCGCCGCTTTAACCACCGCCGATAGGCAATCGAGGTCATATCCGCCTGCGTCGGAATTTCCATCCCCGGATCAAGCGGCAAAAGGCGCGGAATCTGGTTTTCCAGAATCGAGCGGTCTTGCAAGAAGATCATCTGCTGAAAGGCGATCAACTCGGCCTGAGGCGTGGTGTCATCATAAAGCGCCATCCACGGCCAGACATCGCACAGCTCTTCGGTTAAGGGCTGCACGAAAATGCCGATCACATCCCATTCGTCGGGCCGCGCCGGGCAGGTTTTATACAACACCGCCGCCGTGGGGGCGGCGACGCGATACATATATTGCGTGATGATACCGCCCTCGGCCGATTTCGCGGCTTTCGGCTGATAAAACGTCACCTTGGTCGCCCAAACCTCGTCACTGTCCTCGCGGATGGCCACCTCATAGCGGTTCACCTCGGTATGCGGCTCGGCCCCCAGAACATCGGTATGCACAAAGGGAAAATGCGCGATATCAAGGAAATTCTCCACCGCGCGCAGCGGCGAACATTTCACCCGCACAACGCCGACATCGACCAAACGGCGGCCATTTTGGGCGGCCTCGGGGATCGCAAAGAGATCCTTGGCAGGCGTGCCCGGACAGGCCCAGATATGGCCGTAGTGTTCGCAAACCTGCAGCGGGCATTTGGCGCCCTGCACCACAACCACGCCATTTGAAACTGCGACGGTGATCGGTTGACCCAAAAGCAAGGTCTCGCGGCGTTGGCCTGCATGGATTTGCGAGGCCATAGCGACGGGATACCATTCATTCAGCACGGCTGCAGCAATCATGCGGCAATTCCTTCTTCGGCGGTGCGGCGCAGGTCTTCCAACCAGCGAGAAACATTGACCTTTTGCGCGGCTGCGTCGGCGCAGAGCGCATGAACGGCCACATCGGCTGCGCGCTGTTGCAGCAAGAGACAGACGTCAACCAGCTGGCCCTTTAGCGCGATTTTGCTGCGCAGCATAGCGTCGCCTTGTAGCCCTGCCGCTGCAGCAATTTGAGCCATGCTGGCGTTGATCACCAGGCTGCGCACCGGGGAAAGCCCTGTCAGATCGGGCAAGGACTGGGCAGTGCCCGCAACGGCCAGCCACAACACGCCGCCCGATTCCACGCAGTCATAGGCCTCGGCGCGGATCGCGCTTGGCGGGGTCAGTTCGGGATGCGCCGGGATGTGCTGGCAGGCGCCAGAAGTGCCATAGACCCAGCCATGATAGATGCAGGACAGGGTTTCGCCGCGCACAAACCCATGCGACAGTCGCATTCCGCGATGGGGGCAGCGGTCTTTCCACGCGCTCAGCTTGCCCGAGGCACTGCGCCAGATCGCCAGTTCAACCCCGCCAAGCAGTGCCGGTATCACCACTTTGGGCGGCACATCCTCGGCCAGGCCCGCCGCACACCACTCTGTTGCCATCCAACGCTCCAAATTCGATACCTGCATTTTTCAGTGCCAGTTTGCGCGCGCGAAAGCCCTGAGTAGGGTTTTATCCACAGTGATCAGGCGGAAAACACGCGCGTTCTTTCCTCGTGGTGAACTTATATCCCTAAGAAACCTAAGCATAACTTTGCTCTTGTCCATCACTTTCCGCCGAGCGGATGATCTCATCGACCCAAATTTCCTGCGGCCCAAGACTACAGCCCACCGCCAAAGCATCAAGAAGATCCGCCGGCCCTGAAAAAATCGCCGTTACGCAGCTGGCCTCTTGGGCGATAACCTGCCCTTGCAGGCCCAATCTGGCCGCATGGCGCGCGATCCAATCGGTAAAGAGCGCAGCCCCGACATTGCCGTGAATCCAGAACCGCTGGGTCACGGCCCGGTTGATCATTGCAGCATTGTCGATCATCGGGGTTTCCATGCTGAGAGATCAAAGGGGCGGGTGAGGGGCCATGATTAAGGGCGTTGCGCCATTCTGTCCACGCCAAAGCGGGCCGCGCCTCTGATGGCGAAAGAAGCCGGCTTTTGGTGGGTGCAAAGGATGCAAGGCCGAAACTGAATTGGCAGTCGCACCGCAGAACAAGGCGCGCAATGCCGGTGTCGCGCCATTTGCCAAAGTGCCCGGGATTGCGGTTCTTTCCCTGTTGGCGCAGGCGGAATTTGATTTTCTTGGATAAGCCAAATTCGGACGGCAGTGCGCATTGCGCCGGACTGGTAATGCGCTTGCGCAGTCCCAAGCTGTGACATGACGTTCCCTCGGCGCTTAGGAGTTGCAATTTCCGGCCCGCCCCCGCAAAATGCAGGCAAGAATCCAGCCATGCGCGCCAAGACGCATCGGACAAACGGGGAGACACAGCGTGGAATATTTTGTGCAGCAGCTCATCAACGGGCTGACGCTTGGATCAATTTACGGGTTGATCGCCATCGGCTATACGATGGTTTACGGCATCATCGGCATGATCAACTTTGCCCATGGCGATATTTTCATGATCGGCTCGTTCATCTCGCTGTCGGTGTTTTTGTGGCTGACGGCGGTGCTGGGGCTAACTTTCCTGCCCTTGGTCTTGCTGATCGTGTTGGTGGTGGGGATGGCCGCCACGTCGGCCTGGGGCTGGGTGGTGGAGCGGGTGGCTTACCGTCCTTTGCGCGGATCGTTCCGGCTGGCACCGCTGATTACCGCTATCGGCATGTCGATTGTGTTGCAGAATTTTGTGCAAGTGACCCAAGGCGCGCGGGTGAAACCGCTGGCGCCGCAGATTCAGGGCGGGATCACCCTGATGTCGGGCTCTAGCGAAAACGGCACCATCAACGCCCAGCTTTCCTATATGCAGATGATCATCATCGTGACGACAGTGGTGCTGATGATCGGCTTTACGCTGCTGATCAACCGCACACCCTTGGGGCGCTCGCAGCGCGCCTGTGAGCAAGACAGCAAGATGGCGTCTTTGCTGGGGGTGAACGTTGACCGCACCATCTCGCTGACGTTTCTGATGGGGGCGTCGCTGGCGGCGGTGGCAGGGTTCATGTTCTTGCTGCTTTACGGCGTGATTGATTTCTACATCGGCTTTGTTGCCGGGGTGAAGGCCTTTACCGCAGCCGTGCTGGGCGGGATCGGATCCTTGCCGGGGGCCATGCTGGGCGGGTTGCTGATCGGCTTGATCGAGGTGTTCTGGTCGGCCTATTTCAGCGTCGAATACAAAGACGTTGCGGCCTTCAGTATCCTTGTGATCGTGTTGATCTTCATGCCGTCGGGTCTGCTGGGCAAACCAGAAGTCGAGAAAGTCTGATGGGAGCCAACGTGGAGATTTCAAAAAATCGCAGCCCGATGCAGGCCGCTTTGTTCGATGCGGCGGTTGCTGCCGGGTTGGCGGGCTTGCTGGGCTTTTTCTTCATCGGCATCCGCACTGACATTGCGCCGGGCGGCTTGGTGTTCAGCACCCGCTGGGCGGCGTGGTTGATCTCGATTGCCGTGGTGTTTGGTGTGCGGTTGGCGATGAACATCTTTGTGTTCAGCCGCCGTGACGCGACAGGGGGCAAGGCCAAGCGCGCGGCCACCGCTGTTGCAAAAGACGGGGCATCCGCCGGCACTTTCCTGAAATGGGGGCTTTTGGCCTTTGCGGTGATCTTGCCGTTCTTTTTCACCACGCTGTTTCCGGGGCAGGCGCGGCAATATATCGACCTGTCGATCCTAATCATGACCTATATCATGCTGGGCTGGGGGTTGAATATTGTGGTGGGTCTGGCTGGATTGCTCGACCTTGGCTATGTGGCGTTTTACGCCGTTGGGGCCTATTCCTTCGCGCTCTTGGCCTATTATTTCGGCTTTGGCTTCTGGACGGCGCTGCCCTTGGCGGGGCTGTTGGCGGCGGCCTGGGGGATCACGTTGGGCTTTCCGGTGCTGCGCCTGCGCGGCGATTATCTGGCGATTGTGACGCTGGCTTTTGGGGAAATCATCCGCGTGGTGTTGCTGAACTGGTCAGATTTCACCAATGGGCCGAACGGCATTTCGGGGATCCCGAAGCCTACTTTCTTTGGCCTGGAAATCGGGCGTGGGGAGGGGTCTTTTGGCGATGTGTTCGGCATTCCTTATGATCCGATCCAGAGGTTCATTTTCCTTTACTACATCATCCTCGGCCTTGCCCTGTTGACCAACTTTGTCACCATGCGAATGCGGCGTTTGCCGATTGGCCGGGCTTGGGAAGCGCTGCGTGAGGATGAGATCGCCTGCCGGTCCTTGGGCATCAACACTCGCAACACCAAGCTGAGCGCCTTTGCCACCGGGGCGATGTTTGCAGGCTTTGCCGGATCGTTCTTTGCAACGCGGCAGGGGTTCATTTCGCCGGAGAGTTTCACCTTTCTGGAATCGGCGATCATCCTTGCGATCGTGGTTCTGGGCGGGCTTGGCTCACAGATCGGGATTGTGGTGGCCTCGGTGGTGATGATTGGCGGCATCGAGATGCTGCGCAATCTGGAGTTCACCAAGTCGATTTTCGGGCCAGAGTTTGACCCGACGCAATACCGGATGTTGATCTTTGGTTTGGCCATGGTGGTGATCATGGTGTGGAAGCCGCGCGGGTTGGTGTCAACGCGAGAGCCCTCGGCAACCTTGAAGGAAAAGAAACGGATCAGTTCCGACATGGTGTCGCAAGGCGAGGGGCATTGAGCATGGCTGACACAATGAACGCCGCCCGCTGGAAAAGCGATCCGGTGCTGACGGTTGAACATCTGACGATGCGCTTTGGCGGAATTGTTGCGATCAATGATCTGTCGTTTGAGGTGGGACGCGGCGATATCACCGCGCTGATCGGGCCGAATGGGGCGGGCAAGACCACGGTTTTCAACTGCGTGACCGGGTTTTACAAACCGACCGAGGGGCGGATCGTGATGCGCCACGGGGCCGGGGCGCAGGCTGGGGCGGTCAGCGCCGCCACTCAAGGCGGGCTAAAGTGGCAAAAGACCAAAGGTGGTGGGGTTTTTCTGCTGGAGCGGATGCCTGACCACGAAATCAGCCAGACCGCCAAAGTGGCGCGGACGTTCCAGAATATCCGGTTGTTCAGCGGCATGACCTTGCTGGAGAATCTGCTGGTGGCGCAACATGCGCCGCTGATGCAGGCATCGGCCTTCTCGATGGCTGGGATTTTCGGGTTGCCATCGTTTCGCAAGGCCGAGAAAGCGGCGATTGAAAAGGCGGCCTATTGGTTGGAGAAAACCAACCTGATTGACCGCGCCGACGATCCTGCGGGGGATTTGCCTTATGGTGATCAGCGCCGTTTGGAAATCGCGCGGGCCATGTGTACCGGGCCCAAGGTTCTGTGTCTGGACGAGCCAGCGGCGGGGTTGAATCCGAAAGAATCCGCTGATCTGAACGCCTTGCTGCGCTGGATCCGGGATACGCAAGACACCTCAATCTTGCTGATCGAGCATGATATGGGCGTGGTTATGGAAATCTCGGATCATGTGGTGGTGCTGGATTAC
Organism: uncultured Cypionkella sp.; assembly: GCA_965366095.1. Taxonomy (GTDB): domain Bacteria; phylum Pseudomonadota; class Alphaproteobacteria; order Rhodobacterales; family Rhodobacteraceae; genus CBDUEF01. The sequence continues at coordinate 6,059 of CBDUEF010000021.1, forward strand.
GGGGTGAAAATCTCGGATGGGGCACCTGCGCAGGTCAAGGCCGATCCCAAGGTGATTGCCGCCTATCTGGGCGTTGAGGATGAGGAAGAGTTGGATGTGCCCGAAGTGAAGGCCGATCTGGAGGCGCGCAAGCGCAAGGCGGAGGTGGCAAAATGAGCGATGCTTTGCTGACCGCCCGCGATATCCACACCTATTACGGCAAGATCGTTGCCCTGCGCGGGGTTGATATTGATGTGAACCGGGGCGAAATCGTGACGATGATCGGGGCCAATGGCGCCGGAAAATCGACACTGATGATGACCATTTGCGGCACTCCGCATCCACGGCAAGGCCAGATCATCTATGACGGGCAGGACATCACCGCACGCCCAACGCATGAGATCATGCGGATGGGGATTGCCCAATCGCCTGAGGGCAGGCGGATTTTTCCGGCGATGACGGTGATGGAAAACCTGCAGATGGGGGCCTCGCTGGTGGCGCCCGAGTTTTTTGAGGACGATCTGCGCAAGATGTTCGATCTGTTCCCGCGCCTGCAAGAGCGCCGGGGCCAGCGCGGCGGCACGCTTTCAGGCGGCGAGCAGCAGATGCTGGCGATTGCCCGCGCGCTGATGAGCCGCCCAAAGCTGTTGCTGTTGGACGAGCCGTCGCTGGGTCTTGCGCCCTTGATCGTGAAGCAGATTTTCGAGGCGATCAAGGAATTGAACCGCAACGAGGGCCTGACGGTGTTTCTGGTCGAGCAAAACGCCTTTCATGCGCTAAAGTTGGCGCATCGGGGCTATGTGATGGTGAACGGCAAGATCACCATGGCTGGAACCGGGGCGGAATTGCTGGGCCGCGAGGATGTCCGCGCCGCCTATCTTGAAGGCGGCGCGCATTGAGGGGGATGAAAGCATGAGCTACGGGTTGATCTGGGAAGAATCCTTCGGGGCGTTTTTGTTTGTGACTGTGGCACTGTTTGGCGGCACGGCCTTTATGAGCGGGCGGGCAACGGCGCGGTCTTGGGACCCGATTTGGAAATTGGCCGCTTATATGCTATTGTTGGCCGCCGCCTGCCGCTTTATCCACTTTGCGCTGTTTCACGGCACCTTGTTATCGCTGCATTACTATCTGGTTGATCTGGTGATCATTTTGGCGGTTGCCTGGCTGGGATACCGGATGACGCGGGCGCAGCAGATGGTTGCGCAATATGGCTTTGAGGTCAGCGCGGCGGGCCCGATCGGATGGCGCGTTAAGTCGCAGTAGCCAAAACCGCTGTGGCCTTGACGCCGTTGCTTTCGGCGTCAGAATGAGAATCGAATAACGGGCCGGAGGCGAAATCTTCGGCCTGAACATAGCCAGAACCGCAGGCACCTCGGTTCGGCACATCAAATCACAGGTGTACCAAGGGAGACGACATGAAGAAAATTCTTATGACCACCGCCGCCATGGGCATGTTTGCAACCGCTCCGGCATTTGCAGATATCACCATCGCTGTGGCTGGCCCGATGACGGGCCAATACGCCTCGTTCGGCGAGCAGATGAAGGCCGGGGCCGAGCAGGCCGTTGCCGACATCAACGCCAAGGGCGGCGTGAATGGTGAGATGCTGAAACTGGTTGTCGGCGATGACGCTTGCGATCCAAAACAGGCTGTGGCTGTGGCCAACCAGTTCGCTGGCCAAGGCGTGAAATTCGTGGCAGGCCATTTCTGCTCGGGTTCCTCGATCCCGGCTTCGGCGGTTTATGCTGACGAGAACATCGTCGAGATCTCGCCCGCCTCGACCAATCCAACCTATACCGATGAGCGCCCCAGCAAAGGCATCTTCCGCGTTTGCGGCCGTGACGACCAGCAGGGCGAAGTTGCCGGCCAATATCTGATGGACAACTTTGCCGGCAAGAAAGTTGGCTTCGTCAACGACAAGACCGCTTACGGCAAAGGTCTGGCTGACGCGACGCAGGCGAAATACGAAAAGCTGGGCGGCAAGCCTGCGCTGGTTGAATCCTACACCGCTGGTGAAAAGGACTATACCGCTCTGGTTTCCAAGGCCAAAGCCGAGGGTATCGATGTGCTTTACGTCGGTGGCTATCACACCGAAGCCGGTCTGATGAAGCGCCAGATGAAAGAGCAAGGCATGAGCACCGTGCTGATGTCGGGCGATGCTTTGGTGACCGATGAGTATTGGGCAATCACCGGCGATGCCGGCGAGGGCACGCTGATGACCTTCTCGCCCGATCCGCGCCGCAACCCCGATGCAAAGCCGGTTGTTGATGCGCTGTTGGCCGCTGGCAAAACCGCCGAGGGCTATGCGCTTTACACCTATGCCGCGATCCAGATCTATTCCGACGCAGTCACCACTGCGGGCGGCACAGATTTTGAGCCGGTCGTGGCAGCGCTGAACGCTGGCAATTTCAAGACCGTTATCGGCGATCTGAAGTTCAATGACGTCGGCGACGTGACCTTGCCGGGCTATGTCATGTATGAATGGAAAGCTGGAAAATACGATTACGTTGTCAAGTAATCCTTGATCTGATGTGCAACGGCCCGGCAGTTTCTGCCGGGCCGTTTGCTTTTCAGCGGCGCAGAAAGCCGTATTTCAGCAACCAGATCAGCACCCGTTCGATGGTCATGCGGGGCAGGGCGGTGGCGGTGATCAGGGCGGGCACGCTGGTGCCGTTTGGGCTGTTTCGCACCGCAGACAGGATCGCGGCGATGTGTTTGGGATCGGCAAACATGCGGCGGAGCGCCGGGTAATTGCGCGTTTTCAGCACAGTTTCCAAATCGGCAGGTTGATCGGCAAGATATAGGGTTTCTCCGTCAAAGCGGGTTTGCGCGCTGGGGTAGTTTGCGAAAAGGGCCGTGGGCGAGGGGGCCACGGGCAAAGATGTGCCAGCATATCGACGCGCCTGCGGCATGCCCTTTAGCCGGATCGCGTCCTGCTCGGCCCAAAGATCCTGCATTTGCGGGATGATCCTGGCCCAATCATAAAGCGCGCGCGCGCGCCTTTGCCCGGCCTGTCCCAATTTCTGCCGCAGGGCCGGGTTTTGTGCCAGCGCAATGATGGCTTTGGTCAAAGCGGCCATGTCTATTTCCACCAGCGCCGAGGCCGTGGCGCAGTATTGCACATAACTGTCGATCCCGCCTTGATAACGCAGCGCTTCAGGGACCAGATGTTCGGGCGGCAGGCTGCGGGTGGGAATGCGAATGCCGACATCGGGCGTTACGGTGTCTTTCATTCCGTCCCAATCCGACACCAGCAGGGGAAGCCCCGCCGCCATCGCCTCGATCGGCGCAAGGCCGAAGGTTTCCTGAATATTGTCGATCAGGAACAAGAAAACATCGGCGCCCGACAAGGCGTCTTTGCGATCCTGAGGGTTGCCGCCGTCCAACAGGGTAAAGCCAACATCGGGCATCAGCGCCTTGGCGCCTTGGGTAAAGACCGCGCGGGAATGATCATCGCGAAATTGGCCGCAAAACGCGACGTGAAGCTTTTGGCCCTGCAGGCTGGATTGAGCGCGTTGCATGGCCAGATAAATCGGCAGCGGGTCAAATTTCTCATGCGGGGTCAGGCGGGCGATGGTGGTGAAAATCACATCCTTTGGGCCCGCGCCAAGGCGCGCGCGCAGGGTGTTGGCGGGATCGGCCGTGAACTCGGCGCAATGCACGCCCAAAGGGATCACCGGGAACAGCGGGCGGGTCGGCGATGTGGTGCCAAACTGCGCGAGGATATGATCGTCGATCAGCGCCATCTGATGCAAAACCGCAGCCTGCACCGCGGTTGAGGTGCAGATTACCGCATCCCAGGGGGCAATCGGGGCCATGCGCAGATCGAACATCCCCTGCATCACCGCCGCGGTTGAAGTGGTATGGGTGATGCCGCACAGCGCCCAAGCGGCCTGACCATAGGGGCCGCGCCGCCAGCATTCGGCGGCATAGTTCGGACTGGGATAGAACAGGGTCGACACCGGCGCCATCTCTTTGGGGCGCAGCATCGAGGTGCTGCGCAGGGCGCGATCAGGGCGCAATTTTGCCGCCATCTGGCGCACCGGGTCCAGCTCGGACGCATTTTTTGTCAAGAAGACGAACTCATCAACATCGGCGTGGCGCAGAAAGCCGCGCAGGAAAGAATCCCCCGCCACACGCCGCCCATTGATGCCCTTGGCGGCAGGATCAAAGCCGTCCTGGGCATACCAGATCGCGGCGTTTTGCTGTTGCCCCATGGCTTTGCCTTTACAAAGGGCGGACCTCTTGCCCCGCCCCTTGGTTATCTTGCCGCGTCTTGCCTGTCTATCGGCCCGATCAGGCGACGGTGAATTTCAGTGCCAAGCCGTTCATGCAATAGCGCAAGCCGGTTGGTTTGGGGCCATCATTGAACATATGCCCCAGATGGCCACCGCAGCGGCGGCAATGCACCTCGGTGCGGCTGGTGAACAGCGTGTCGTCTTCTTTGGTGCCGACGGCGTTTTTCAGCGGCTCGAAGAACGACGGCCATCCGGTGCCGGATTCGAATTTGGCCGCAGAGGAATAGAGCGGCAGATCGCATCCGGCACAGGAGAAGGTGCCGTTGCGGTGCTCGGCGTTCAACGGGCTGGAGCCGGAGGGTTCGGTATCAGCCTGACGCAGAACCTTGAACTGCGCCGGGGTCAGGCGCTTTTGCCATTCGGCATCGCTGAGGGTGATCTCGAAGGTTTCAGCATAGCCCGGACGGGCAAAGCCGAGGGCGGCAACGGAGGCAAGAAAGATGCGGCGGTTCATGGCGGTCTCCTTTGGGTTTTTCCTAGAATACACCAGCTACGGTTGCTGCGGGCGGCAAGTTTCAGCCGTTCACCAAAAAGCGAAGCGGCGTGAACCGGGCGCCTGCCTCTTGCAGCCCCGGACAGAATCCTTCACAACTCGGATCAGGATCGCGGGCAGGGCCCGCCAGTTTGAAAATGGGCGACAGGCAATGGCTGATACAGTGATGAAACCCACCGAGGAAATTTCGGTTCGTGAGATGTTCGGTATTGATACCGATATGAAAGTAAAGGGTTTTGCCGAGATAACCGACCGGGTTCCCGCGATTGATCCAACCTATAAATTCGATCCCGACACCACTTTGGCGATTCTGGCGGGCTATGCCTATAACCGCCGTGTGATGATCCAGGGCTATCATGGCACCGGAAAATCCACCCATATCGAGCAGGTGGGCGCGCGGCTGAACTGGCCCACCGTGCGGGTGAACCTTGACAGCCATATCAGCCGGATCGACCTGATCGGCAAGGATGCGATCAAGCTGCGCGACGGCAAGCAGGTGACGGAATTCCACGAGGGCATTCTGCCTTGGGCTCTGCGCAATCCGGTGGCGATTGTGTTCGACGAATATGACGCAGGCCGCGCCGATGTGATGTTCGTGATCCAGCGCGTGCTGGAGCATGACGGCAAGCTGACGCTGATGGACCAGAACGAGATCATCACCCCGCATCCGTCTTTCCGCTTGTTTGCCACCGCCAACACGGTTGGTTTGGGCGACACCACCGGGCTTTATCACGGCACCCAGCAGATCAACCAAGCGCAGATGGACCGCTGGTCTTTGGTTGCCACGTTGAACTATCTGTCCCATGACGCCGAAGCCGCCATCGTTCTGGCCAAGCGCCCGCATTACAACACCGAAAAGGGCCGCAAGACCATCAGCCAGATGGTCACCGTGGCCGACCTGACCCGCACCGCCTTCATGAACGGCGATCTTTCCACCGTGATGAGCCCGCGCACCGTGCTGAACTGGGCCGAAAACGCCGAGATTTTCCGCAACGTGGGCTATGCGTTCCGCCTGTCGTTCCTGAACAAATGCGACGAGTTGGAGCGCCAGACCGTGGCCGAGTTTTATCAGCGCTGTTTCGCGGAGGAGCTGCCAGAGTCTGCGGCAAGCATGGCGATGAAGTAGGTCGGGTGTTCCCCCGACTCTCCCTCAAAAAGCCGGGGTAACCCGCGCCCTATCGGATCGGATCATGACCAAACCAACAGACAACCCCGCCGATCCGTTCAAAAAGGCCCTCGCCGAGGCCACCAAGACCATGGCCAATGATCCGGATATGACGGTGACCTATTCCGTTGATCCTTCGGGGATGAACAAAGAGGGCATCCGGCTGCCGCAGGTTAGTCGGCGGATGACGCGGGATGAGGTGCTGCTTGCGCGCGGCACGGCGGATGCGTTTGCGCTGCGGCGCAAGTTTCATGATGAGGGCACGGCGGCGAAATACGCGCCGACCGGGCCGCTGGCGCGTGAAATCTATGAGGCGATGGAGACCGCGCGCTGCGAGGCGGTGGGCGCGCGGGCCATGCCGGGCACGGCGGGCAATATCGACGCCAAGATCAGCCATGAGGCCGAGCGCAAGGGCTATGCCCAGATATCCCGCGCCGAGGATGCGCCTTTGGCGGTGGCGGCGGGCTATCTGGTGCGCCATCTGGCCACCGGGCGCGATTTGCCGCGTGGGGCGGCCAATGTCATGGAGTTGTGGCGCGGCTTTATCGAGGAGCAGGCTGCGGGTACGCTGGAAAACCTTGATCACGTTCTGGCCGATCAGGCGGCCTTTGCCCGGCTGGCGCGCAAGGTGATTTCCGATCTGGGCTTCGGCGATCAATTGGGCGACGATCCTGACCGTCAGGATGAGGACGATTCTGGCGACAGCGCCGAAGAGGATCAGGACGCCCCCGACAATCAGGGCAGCGAGGAAGAGCAATCCGAGGAAAGCGAAGGCTCGCCCGAGCAAAGCCAGGAAGAGCAGCAAGATCAGTCCCAAGCCCAAGTAACGATGGACGATTCCGCCGAGATGGAGCAGGGCGACGAGACTGAATTGCCCGAGGGCGAGTCCCCGCTTGATCCGCCGCCTTCGGCGCCCTATTCCGACGCTGACCCGAATTACACCGTGTACAACACCGCTTTCGATGAGGAAATCCGCGCCGAGGAACTGGCCGAGCCTGCGGAACTGGAACGCTTGCGCGCCTATTTGGATCAGCAGCTTGAGCCGTTGAAGGGGGCGGTGTCGCGGCTTGCCAACAAGTTGCAGCGCCGTTTGCAGGCGCAGCAGAATCGTTCCTGGTTGTTCGATCTGGAAGAGGGCACTCTGGACGCCGGGCGGCTGGCGCGGGTGGTGGCCAATCCGACAACGCCGCTGTCGTTCAAGCAAGAAAAAGACACCGAATTCCGCGACACCTGTGTTACGTTACTTTTGGACAATTCCGGCTCGATGCGCGGGCGGCCGATCTCGATTGCGGCAATTTGCGCCGATGTTCTGGCGCGCACGCTGGAGCGCTGTTCGGTCAAGGTCGAGATTTTGGGCTTTACCACCCGCGCCTGGAAGGGTGGGCAAAGCCGTGAGAAATGGCTGGCCGAGGGGCGCCCGCAACAGCCGGGGCGGCTGAACGATCTGCGCCATATCATCTATAAATCGGCGGATGCGCCGTGGCGGCGGGTGCGGCCCAATCTGGGGCTGATGATGAAAGAGGGCCTCTTGAAGGAAAACATCGACGGTGAGGCGCTGGAATGGGCGCATCGGCGGATGATGGCGCGACCCGAAGCGCGGCGGATCCTGATGGTGATTTCCGATGGCGCGCCGGTAGACGACAGCACTTTGTCGGTCAATCCGGCGAACTTTCTGGAAAAGCACTTGCGCGACGTGATCGCCATGGTGGAGCGCAAACGCGCGGTCGAGTTGATTGCGATTGGCATCGGCCATGATGTGACGCGCTATTATCAACGCGCCGTGACCATCACCGATGTTGAACAATTGGCGGGAGCCATGACCGAGCAGCTGGCTGGATTGTTCGATGCCGATCCCAAAAAACGTGCGCGGGCGATGGGGCTGCGTAAAGCAGGGTAGGGGGCTTTGCCCCCCGGCCTGCGGCCTCCCCCCAGGATATTTTCAGACAGATGAAGGGTTTTGTGGATGTTTCAAACCTTTGTAAGCCATGCCTCGCCTGCGCAAGGCCCGGCGCGGTTGGCGGCTTTGCGCGCCGGGATGGCGGCGGAAGGCTTGGCAGGTTTCATCGTACCACGTGCCGATGCGCATCAGGGCGAGGGCGTGGCCGCGCGCGATGAGCGGTTGCAATGGTTGACCGGCTTTACCGGATCTGCCGGGTTTTGTGTGGCCTTGGCAGATCGCGCCGGGGTGTTCATTGATGGGCGCTACCGCACGCAAGTAAAATCACAGGTTGATCTGGCGGCTTTCACCCCGGTGCCTTGGCCCGATGTGACGGTGGGGCGGTGGATCAAGGAGCATGTGGGGCAGGGGGTTATCGGCTTTGATCCCTGGCTGCACACGGCGGAGGAGATCGCCAAGCTGGAGGCGGCGCTGGAGGGCACTTCGGTGATCCTGCAAGCGACGGAGAATATGGTCGATCGGGTTTGGCCGGATCAGCCAGAACCGCCAGCGGGGCGTGCCTTTGCCCATCCAGATGTTTTGGCAGGATGGACATCACTGGAGAAACGCACACATTTGGCGGCAGAGCTGCATGGGGCCGGGCAATCGGCGGCGGTGTTGACCTTGCCGGATTCGATCTCGTGGTTGTTGAATATTCGCGGATCGGATGTTGTGCGCACGCCCTCGGTGCAGGCTTTTGCAATTCTGCATCAGGACGGAAGGGTGACGCTGTTTGCCGAAGCCGCGAAATTTGATGCGGCGGTGCGGGCGCATCTGGGCGCTCATGTGACTTTGCGCCCCATGCAGGCTTTTGTTCCGGCCTTGCACACCTTGCAGGGCCCGGTGCGGGTGGATCGCAGCACGGCACCGCTGTTGGTCTCGCGTGAGTTGGAAGAGGCGGGGGTTGCGGGGGTTTGGGGCAGTGACCCTTGCCTTTTGCCCAAGGCCCGCAAGACCCCGGCCGAGATTGCCGGCATGCGCGAGGCGCATCTGCGCGACGGCGCGGCGATGGTTGAATTTCTGTGCTGGCTTGATGCAGAGGCCCCCAAAGGCGGCTTGACCGAGATTGATGTGGTCAAGGCCTTGGAGGGGTTTCGGCGGGCTACCAACGTTTTGCATGACATCAGTTTTGAGACGATCTCGGGTGCGGGGCCTAACGGCGCGATCATGCATTACCGCGTGACCGAAGACAGCAATCGTGCGGTGGGGATGAATGAGCTGCTGCTGGTGGATTCAGGCGCGCAATATCTGGATGGCACCACCGATATCACCCGCACAATAGCCGTGGGCGATCCAGGGGATGAGGCGCGGGCCTGCTATACCCGCGTGTTGCAGGGCACGATTGCGATCAGCCGGGTGCGTTGGCCCAAGGGGCTTGCCGGGCGCGATCTGGACCCTTTGGCGCGCTATCCTTTGTGGCTGGCGGGGCAGGATTTCAACCATGGCACCGGGCATGGGGTGGGGGCGTTCCTGTCGGTGCATGAGGGGCCGCAGCGGATCTCGCGGCTGTCGGAAGTGCCGCTGGAGGCGGGGATGATCCTGTCGAACGAGCCGGGCTATTACCGCGAGGGGGCTTTCGGGATCAGGCTGGAAAACCTGATCGTGATCATTCCTGCGCCGCAAATGCCGGGGGGCGATCCCGAGCGGGTGCAGCTTGGGTTTGAGACGCTGACCTTTGTGCCCTTTGATCGCCGCCTGATCATTGGTGCGATGCTGGCACCGGGAGAGCGGGACTGGCTGAACGCCTATCACGCCGAGGTGTTGGACAAGCTGCGCCCACGGCTTTCGGCAGAGGCGCTGGAATGGTGCAGGGCTGCCTGCGCGCCGCTTTAGGCCGCAGCCGCCGCCACCATTCGGATGCGTTCAACCATGGCACGCACCCCGTTCGAGCGTTGGGATGAGAGGTGTTCATTCAGCCCCAAGCGGGCGAGTTCGGCACTGGCATCGACGCGGCCCACCTCAGCCAAGGACAGGCCCGAATAAAGCGCATGCAGCACCGCGATCAGCCCGCGCACGATCATCGCATCAGACTCGCCCTCAAAATCAAAATGGCCGTTGGCGATCAACGGGCGCAACCAGACCTGACTGGCACAGCCATTCACCTTGAGCGCGGGCACTTTGAAACTGTCATCTAGGGGGGGCATGGCCCGGCCCAATTCGATGACATGACGATAGCGTTCTTCCCAATCGTCCAGAAATTCGAAGGTCTCGGCAATCTCTTCAAAGGCGGATGTGGCCATGGCAATCTCCCTTGGGTGTCAGCTAATGCCCAAAGTGGCAAAGGTCCAGCCCAAGCGGGCTTTTCAAAGCGCGGGCTTTGCGCTACCCAAGGGCAGACCACCAGCAGCCCAGCAAGGAATGAGCCTGAAATGCGCAAGCCGCTTACCGCCGCCCTGATCGCCGTGACCCTGCTTGCAAGCTGCGGCTTTATGCGCGAGTCGCGGCTTAATCCGGTCAATTGGTTCCGTAAATCCGAACCGCTGGACACGGTAACCGTGGCTGACCGGCCTGCCGATCCTCGGATGTTGGTGGCGGATGTGACTGGCCTCGTGATCGAGCCGTTTCCGGGCGGGGTTCTGGTGCGCGCGACAGGGTTGCCGCCATCGCAGGGGTTTTGGGACGCCGAATTGGTGGCGCGACCGATCGACGACAAAGGCGTGTTGATCTATGATTTCCGGGTGTTTCCGCCCTTGCAACCCACGGCGGCAAATCGCCCGCAATCGCGTGAGATCACCGTTGCCACCTCGATCAGTGACAGCAAGCTGCAAACGATCAGCCAAATCGTTGTTCAAGGTGCAAATAACGCCCGCTCCAGCCGCCGATAGGCGAGGGCGGTCAGATTGTGACCACCCGCACCTCATGGCCTTTTGCCGAGAGCGCGATTTCGCCCCGGCACAGGCGCAAGGCATCAAGGCCAAAGGCCTCGGCCCGCCACCCCTTTAGGGCCTCGACATCCCGTTGCCCGGCAGCAATCGCATCCAGATCAGAGGCTGC
>CBDUEF010000022.1:0-16733 GCA_965366095.1 uncultured Cypionkella sp.
GCTCATACTCTTGCGCCCGACGCGACCACATCGCCCGTTTTACCTTGGCCTTGCCCTTAAGGGTATCAAGCGCCTTGGTGACAAGATCAGGCGAAGACAGCGAGCGCATGCCGATTTCGGTCGCCTTATGGGTGGGAACCCGCAGCGTCATCTTGTCTTTCTCGAACGAGATCACGAACAACTCCAGATGGATCCCGGCAATTTCTTGCTCTTCGATCGAAACGATCTTGCCCACGCCATGCGCAGGATACACCACAAACTCGTTGGGGCGGAAATCAGGCTTTTTATTCTTGGTCATTCAGAGGCTTCCTCTCGGGGAGACCGTTGACGTCAAAAATACCCATGCCGAGAGTAAACCCTCGCCATCTCAAGAAATTTTCGACGAAAGACTCGTCTCAGGCGAGCAGCTCTGAGCCGTTTGTCAGGCATCCGTTATTGTTTGTACATTCTGTATATCACAGAATCGGTCTGATTCCAACAGTGGCTTGCTGCAAGGCAGAAACCGGCAAGCCTTTGGAAGATAACCATATTCCGCATTGTGCTTGTTTCGTGAACGTATATTCCCCGAATCACACGTAAGGGTTGTGGCAAATTTATCCCTTGCCCGGGGCCTCAGAGAAATACTTGGCCCGCTTGCCGGTTTCACCGTCGCGTTCCGCATAGCCGGGCAATGGGTCGATCTTGGTCACAATCACGGGCCACATCTCGGAATACTTGCGGTTGAACGAAACCCATTCCTCCATATCCGGCTCGGTATCGGGGCGGATCGCATCAGCGGGACATTCGGGTTCGCAGACACCGCAGTCGATACATTCATCCGGGTGGATCACCAGCATGTTTTCGCCTTCGTAAAAGCAATCCACGGGGCAAACTTCCACACAATCGGTGTATTTGCAGGCGATGCAGTTGTCGATCACCACATAGGTCATGGCTGGTCGTCCTTGGAAAAAACACGGGGCACGGTCATTGACTGGTTAGCGAAGCCGGGCAGAGGATTCAAGCGCCAACGGCGCGGCTATTCGTCCTTGGCAGCCGGTTCGACCGCTTCATTTATCTCATCATAGAGCATCTGCGCTTCGCTGGCTGGCCCCCGCCGCTGGCCAATCTCTTGCACCCGGATCACCCGGATGCGGTTGCCTTGAGCAAAAGTCAGCACATCACCGCCCTGCACGGCATGGCCGGGCTTGCGGCATTTCTGGCCGTTCAGCCGCAGATGCCCCCGCTCTACCATCTCGACCGCCAGTTCGCGCGATTTGAAAAACCGCGCTTGCCACAGCCATTTGTCCAGCCGCAGTTTCGGCTGGGCGGAAGGGTCGGGTTTTGCGCCCGGCCCCGCCAAATCAGAGTTTGGCCTTCAGCGCCATGAGCGCTGCGAAGGGATTGTCAGGATCAATCGGCTTTTCGGGGCGTGGAGGGCGCGCGTCATAGGTTTTCGGCCGCTCGTCACGCTTGCCTTTGAAATCACCCTTGCCGTCACGGCGCGGGCCGCGATTGCCGTCTTCGGGCTTGCCATCCTTGCGCGGCCCACGGTTCGGGCGGCCTTCGCCTTCTTTGCGTGGCCCACGATTGGGACGATCCGCTTGCGGAGCTCCTGCCTCACCCTCTTTTTGCGGCGCCCGTTCGGGGCGTGGACTGCGTTCTGGACGGGGCGCGCGTTCGGGGCGCGGGCGCGGCTTTGGAGCCCAGGTAAAGGTGTAAAACACCTCCATTTCGGGAACAGCATCGGGATCGGGCTGCACAAAGGCAGACTCGCCCTCGGGGATCGGCTGGATGGGCGCGTTGGGATCAACGGTCACGGGAACGGGGGCTGCTTTCACTTTTGCCCGCTCGGCCCGCTCGCCCTTATAGCCCAAACCGCCCATCAGATCGTTGAACTGCTCCAACGTCATTCCGGTGATCGACAGCATGTCCGGAGTGGCCTCAAAGCCCGCGCGGCTGTCTTTCTGGCGCAAGATATCGGCCAGACGCTCCAGCATATCAATGCGGATCGCCCGTGACCCTGCCGGGTGATAGCCGGCCAAAGTGTAATGCGATTTCGGCACATCGGCGATATTGGGGATGGTGACCAATCCCGGCGGCGGGCTTTCGGGGAATTCCTGCAAGCCATTCCAGAGCGACCACAGCACCAGCCGCAACCGCGTCGGTGCGGGTTTCAACAGCACCGGCATGAACACGGTGAACTGACCAAAACGGATGCCATGCTTGCGCAGCACCGAACGCGCCTCTTGGTCAAGATCCTTGACCTCGCTGGCCACATCCTCGCGCGCGATCACACCCAAGGCCTCAACCATGCGGAAAGCAAACCCCTTGGCAAGCCCAGTCAGCGTTTCATCGCGCCCCATCGCCAACATCGGCTCAAACAGGGCAGCAACTTTGCGGTCAATAAAATGCTGCAAACGACGGCGGACCTTTTCGGCCACCTCTTCGCCCGCCTCGTCATCGACAAAGGCCGCAACCTGGGGGCGCTGCGGCTCGGTGCCTTTGACCAGCTTGCCCATGGCTTGGGTGCCCCACATCAGGCCCCCCTGCTCGGTGAAATCCAACTCGGTATCGGGCGAGTTGTAAAACCTGTCCGCCCGCAGATGGAACTCGGGCCGCAAGGCCTGCACCGCTGCGGTGCGCAGGGTGCGCGCCTCATCCGGCGATCCGGTTTCATCCATACGGAAGCGGAACCCTTCCAAACGGCCGACGAACTCGCCTTCAACCGTCACTTCGCCCTTGTCATTCACCTCGGCCACGAGGGTCTCCTTCTGCTTCAACCGCCGCATCAGCACAGATGTGCGCCGGTCAACAAATCGTTGCGTCAGTGCCGCGTGCAAAGCGTCTGACAATCGGTCTTCTACAGCGCGGGTTTCCTCGCGCCAATGGCTTTCGTTCTCAACCCAGCCCTTGCGTTGCGCAACATAGGTCCAAGTGCGGATATAGGCCAGCCGTTTCGACAATGTATCAATGTCGCCCGCAGGTTTATCTATGCGCTCCACGGCGGTTTTCAGCCAAGCCGAGGGGATTCGGGTCTGCGCCAGCCCGCGCCCGGTCAGATGCTCAAAAAGCCGCGCCAATAGCTGCACATGCTCGGGCCCCGCCGAATTGCGAAAATCCGGCACCCCACAGATGTCCCACAAAAGGCGCACCCGCTGCGGGCTGGTCAGCTTTTCGCCCACCTCGGGCATCTCGGCCAGCGCCTTTAGGGCCAGCATATCATCGGCGTCGCGCGCCCGTGTCAGCCAAGGGTCATAGGTGGGGTGTTCCAGACTGCGCAGCAACCGCTCGACCGAGCCAAACTCCAGCGCCGCATTGCGCCAGTGCAATTTCTTGACCGGCTGAAAGCGATGTTCTTCAATCGCCTCGATCACCTCATCGTCAAAGGGTCGCGCCTCGCCGGTGACACCAAAGCTGCCGTTTTCCATATGCCGCCCAGCCCGGCCCGCGATCTGCGCCAGTTCCTGAGGGTAAAGCCCGCGCATCCGGCGGCCATCAAACTTGGCCGTCGCCGAAAAGGCGATATGCTTGATATCAAGGTTCAGCCCCATGCCGATTGCATCGGTCGCCACCAGATAATCGACATCACCGTTTTGATACAAAGCCACCTGCGCATTTCGGGTGCGCGGGGAAAGCGCCCCCATGACTACCGCACAACCGCCCTTGGTGCGGCGGATCAGCTCGGCAATCGCATAGACGTTTTCAACCGAAAACCCGACAATCGCGCTGCGTTCGGGCAAGCGGCTTATTTTTTTCGCGCCTGTGTAGGTCAAAGTTGATAGTCGGTCCCGTTTCAGGAACTGCACGCCCTTAATCAGCCCAGCAATCGCGGGCCGCATGGTATCTGCCCCTAGAAACAGTGTCTCATGCAGCCCGCGCGCCCGTAACAGCCGGTCGGTGAAAACATGGCCACGGTCTGGGTCGGCACAAAGCTGGATCTCATCCACCGCCACGAAATCGGCGCCGATGTCCAAGGGCATCGCCTCGACAGTACACACCCAATAGGCGGCGCGGTCGGGCACGATCCGCTCTTCACCTGTCACCAAGGCCACCACAGAAGGGCCGCGCTGAACCACGATCCGATCATAAACCTCCCGCGCGAGCAGACGCAGCGGCAGGCCGATCACCCCGGTGCGGTGGGCCAGCATCCGCTCGATGGCGTAATGGGTTTTCCCGGTGTTCGTCGGCCCTAAAACCGCCGTCACCCGTGCCGGAGTGTTCATCGCTGGCCCTTACAGGTCTCTGCCCTGAAGCGAGGTTTCAATCCGCGCCACAGCGCTTTTGACTTCGGTCAGATGTGGTTGCAAGATTAAAGCGGCCTTGTAGACCTCCAGCGCCTTTTCGGGCTGATCAATGTCCTCGAAGATAATTGCAAGCCCAGTCAGCGCGCCGAAATGACGCGGATTCAGCCGCAGTGTTGTCCTAATATCGGCAATTGACGGGCCGAGATCGCCAGCCTGATAATAGGCAGTCGCCCGCTCGTTATAGGCTTCGGCAAAATCTGGGGCGTGGTCGATAACTGCGGTGAATTGTCCGATTGCCCCGGCAAAATCCCCCGCCTGCATCGCATTTCGCCCGCGGTCCATCAACAAATCCATCGCAGGAGAGCCGGATTTCGACCAATCCAGCCAAATTTCATCCTCAAGCTGCTGCGCTCCGGCATCGTCGGTATTTTGCAGTCGTTTGAATAAATCATCCAACCGCGCCGAATCGGCAAAAGCGGGCGAAAACGCCAGCACAAACGGCACAAGTGCCGCAACGATACGATTGTGAAACCTGAACTTCGCTTTCATAAAGAGAAAGTAACGCAACCTGCGCAAATTACCAGACGAAGTCGATCACGAAGGAGATATTGATGTCAGATGTAATCAACGGTGCCGTGGCGGCCCTGAACGCAAAAATCGGGTCCAGCTATGACGGTTCAGCGAAATTCGTGATCAAAGGCGAAGGTGCCATCATGCTGGACGCCTCTGGCGCACGGGCAGGCGATGATGATGCCGATGTCACCATGACCGCAACCCGTGAGGTGTTCGAGGCGATTCTGGCCGGCGAAATGAACCCGACGATGGCCTTCATGACCGGTAAGCTGACAGTTGACGGCTCGATGGGCGAGGCGATGAAACTGGGCGCGGCCCTGGCGTGAGCGCCGCCCCATTCTTTGCCGAGGTGGCCGATGGTCCGGTCGATGGCCGCGCCTATTGGGTTGCGGCCGCGGATGGGCGGCGGATCAGGCTTGGACTGTGGAACAGCAAAGCGCCGCAGGGCACGGTTTTGTTGTTGCCAGGGCGCACGGAATATATCGAAAAATACGGCCGTGCCGCCACCGACCTGGCCAGGCGCGGCTATGCCACTTTGGCAATCGACTGGCGTGGCCAAGGTCTTGCTGATCGTGCCCTCGATGACAAGATGAGCGGCCATGTCGCTGATTTTGCCGAATATCAGCTTGATCTGGACGCAATGATCGCATTTGCTTCGGCGCAATCGCTGCCGCAGCCGTTTTATCTGATTGCCCATTCGATGGGTGGCTGCATCGGCTTGCGAGGGTTGATGCGCGGTCTGCCGGTGAAGGCATCGGCGTTTTCCGCGCCAATGTGGGGCATTCTGATGGCGGCATGGCTGCGCCCAATGGCCTCGGTCATCGCCACAGCCTCGCGGATTTTCAATCTTGATAACCGCTATGCGCCCGGAACCGGCGCAAAAACCTATGTGCTGGAGGCTGGGTTCAGCGGCAACTCGCTCACCTCCGATTCCGAGATGTGGGACTATATGCGCACCCAGGCACAGGCGCACCCCGAGCTCACCCTTGGCGGCCCCAGTCTGGGCTGGGTGCGTGCGGCCCTTGGGGAATGCCATGAGCTTGGCCTGATGCATGCGCCTGCCAGCCCTGCAATTTGCGCACTGGGCACAGCAGAAAAGATTGTGGATCTGGCACCGATTCATTCCCGAATGGCGGGTTGGGCCGCAGGTCAGCTTGATCTATACCAAGGCTCGGAACATGAGGTGATGATGGAACACCCCGCAACACGCGCGCGGTTTTTCGATCAAGCGGCGGCGCTGTTTTCAACGCATCGCTGAGGCCGCAATTCTGTTTCGCTACAATGCGATCTGGGTGAACCCGTCGCGCAAGGCAGCCGACCACGCCTCTGACATTGCGCGAAACCGCTCATCCCCGGCCTCGATCCGCCGGGAGCGAGATACTGCGCAGGAATCTTTCTCGATCACGCAAAGATCCAGCGGCATCCCCACCGACAGGTTCGAACGGAGCGTCGAATCCATCGACAACAACACCGCCTTTTCGCCCTCTTTCAGGGACGTGGCCGGCGTGACAACCCGGTCCAGAATCGGTTTGCCGTATTTATGCTCGCCGATTTGCAAGAAGGGCGTATCTTCAGTGGCCTCGATGAAATTGCCCTCAGGATAGATCAAGAACAACCGCATTGCGCCGCCGCGTCGCTGGCCTGCCACCAACATGCTGGCCGAAGCGCCCTGATCCATCGTGGCCAGCTTTTCATCTATTTCACGGCGCACCTTGCACAGAGTATCCCCGATGATCGAGGCCACTTTGAGCATGGTCGGCGCTTTCAGGATCGAGCTTTGCTCGGTCGAGTCGGCATCCTCAATCGCCTCACGCAGCCGCGCGATGGTGGTTTGCGTCACCGAAAGCGACCCGGCGGTGGCAATAGTGATCACCCGCTCGCCCGGTTCTTCAAAATGGAACATTTTGCGATAGGTCGCGATATTGTCCAGCCCGGCATTGGTGCGAGTGTCCGACAACAGCACCATTCCGGCATCCAAAAGCAGGCCAACGCAATAGGTCATTCTTCTCTCCGAGCTAACGCCGCGAACCCTATTGCTCTGCCATCTGAACTGCAACCGTCACATCAAGCGATTCCGTGCCGCCCCCGCGTGATGTGCCCCGTATTGGTGCCGCATAAAGGGCATCCAACCCTGACCCCAGCCGGATATAGCGCGCGTCAGGGCAGCAGCGATTTGCCGGATCAAAGCCGATCCAGCCAAAGCCCTGCACATACAGCTCTGCCCAGGCATGGGCGGCTTCATGCGCCAGACCGTCCTGATCGGCATGCAGATAGCCAGAGACATAGCGCGCAGGCACGCCCGCCGCTCGCGCGGCAGCAATCAAGGCATGAGCGTGGTCTTGGCACACGCCTTCGCCTTGGGCCAAAGCCTCGGCAGCAGTGGTATGCGAATGGGTCGCTCCGGGGCGATAGGCAATCGCATCCGCCACCGCATCGGCAAGGGCATGACACCCCTCCAAAAGAGTCGGCGCACGAAAGGCCATTTCGGCCAGTGCCCTGATCGCGGCATCGGGGGTCGTAGGCGCGGTGTTGCGCAAATAGGCTTGTGGCGGCACCGTTTCCTTATGCCTTTTCAAAACCCCCGAAAGATCATGGGTTTCCACTTGCCCCTTCACATGTACCTCAATCTCGGTCAGCGGCCCGGCCACTGTCCAGCCCTGCACCCAATCGCCCGCACCATCACGAAAGCCGCCGCCCATCAAGCCACCCGAAACCGTTACCTGCCAGTCGATGACCCTTTGCCCATCAAAGCGCGAGGGCGTCATTCTGTGGCTTTGCACAACCCCACGCACCGGACGGTCATAGCGATAGCGCGTCACATGATCGACACTCAGCAGCATCATACCCCATCCCCCCGCAGATAGGCGTTGCGGATCACCGCCCCCAAACCTGCCGTTTCCTTGATGAAACGCGTCAAAAACTCGTGCAGCCCTTCGTCGAAAATATCATCGGTGGTGGCCCGCTCCAGCCCTGCCAACAACTCTTGACCTGCCGCCTGCGCTTCAGTTTCCTGCCCGTATCGCTTGGCCAATCGCCCCAGATGGTTCACGGTTCCCGCGACACAAGTGATCAAGGATCGCGGGCATTGTGGGTTCAGAATCAGGAAATCGGCGATCTTCGCCGCCGTGATATCGCCGCCATAAGCCCAGCGAAACGCCCGATGCGCCGACATCGCCCGCAACAACATCGACCATTGCTCATTGTCCAAGCCAGATCCGACATATTCCACACGCGGCAACAAAACGTAGTATTTCACATCCATAAGCCGGGCCGTGCTGTCGCCGCGCTCCAGATAATAGCCGATATTCAAGAAGTTATAGCCATCATTGCGCAATAGCGTTGCATCAATCGCACCGCGCACCATCGCCGTGTGGCGCGTCACCCATTCGGTCAGGCGCGACAATTCCTGATCCTCGCGCGGTTGCTCTTCGATCTTGCGCAACTCCTGAAAGGCGGTGTTCAGCGCGTCCCAGACTTGCGTGGTCAGCGCCGTGCGCACAATCCGCCCGTTTTCACGCGCCGATCGCAGGCAAGAGGCCACCGAATTGGGGTTGTCACGATCAAAGAACAGATAGCTTTCCAGCCGCTGCTGATTGGGCAGGCCGTATTTCGCAAGGTAGCCTTCGGCATTGCCCGAGGCGCGCAGCAGGCTGTCCCAATCGCTGCGGTTGCCTTCGGCCGAGGGCAAAAGCGAAATCCGCGCGCCCACTTCCAGCAATCGGGCTGCGGTTTCGGCGCGCTCCATGTAGCGGGCGATCCAGTAAAGATTATCGGCAGTTCTTGATAACATGCCCTTACTCCGCCAATACCCAGGTGTCTTTCACGCCGCCGCCTTGGCTGGAATTCACCACCAAAGACCCCTCGCGCAGCGCCACCCGTGTCAGCCCCCCCGGCACCAATTCGATCCGCTCACCCACCAGACAATAGGGCCGCAAATCGACATGGCGCGGCGCGATGCCCTCCTCCACAAAGGTTGGCGTGGTCGACAGTGCCAGCGTCGGTTGCGCGATGTAATTGCCCGGATTGGCCATCATCACGGCGCGAAAGGTCTCTATCTCGGCCTTGCTCGCCTTTGGCCCCACCAGCATGCCATAGCCGCCCGAGCCGTGAACCTCTTTTACCACCAGATCAGCCAGATTTGAGCAGACATAAGCAAAATCGTCTTTTTCGGCGCATTTCCACGTCGGCACATTCTTCAAGATCGGCTCTTCGCCCAGATAAAACCGGACCATTTCAGGTACATAGGTATAGACGGCCTTGTCGTCTGCCACCCCGGCCCCCGGGGCCGAACAAATGGAAACACCGCCCGAACGATACACATCCATCAATCCCGGTATCCCCAGCATCGACTCGGGCCGAAAACACAACGGATCAATGAAATCATCATCAATCCGGCGGTAAATCACATCCACCCGCTTCGGCCCTTCGGTGGTGCGCATGTAAACGAACGGGCCTTCAACAAACAAATCCTGCCCCTCGACCAATTCGACACCCATCAGATCGGCCAAGAAGCTGTGCTCATAGTAAGCGGAATTGAACTGTCCCGGCGTCAAGATCACCACCACCGGCTCGTGATCGCATTTGGTGGGGGCCACGCTGGCAAGCGTGCGGCGCAGCTTTTCGGGATAGTTGTCGATCGGCTCGATGCGGTTGCCCCTGAACAAATCGGGGAACATCCGCATCATCATCTCGCGGCTTTCCAGCATGTAAGACACGCCCGAAGGGGTGCGGCAATTGTCCTCCAGCACATAGAAATCGGTGGGGCCCGTGCGCACGATATCGACGCCGACGATATGGGAGTAAACGCCTTTGGGTGGCACAAAGCCCGAAACCGCCCCCTCATAAGCGGCGTTTTGATAGACGAGTTTGGCAGGGATGCGCCCCGCCCGCACGATTTCGCCGCGTCCATACACATCGACCAGAAACGCATTCAGCGCCCGCGCCCTTTGCTTGATACCCTTTTCCAGCCGCGCCCATTCAGTGCCGGTAAACACGCGTGGAAACATATCGAAGGGAATCAGCCGATCCGGGTCGCCGCCCTCACCATAGACCGCAAAGGTGATGCCGATCCGGCGGAACAGCTCTTCCGCCTCGGCCTGTTTGATCACCCGACGCTCGGCTGACATGCCCTGCATCCAATT
The DNA here is from genome assembly GCA_965366095.1 of uncultured Cypionkella sp. Lineage (GTDB taxonomy): Bacteria > Pseudomonadota > Alphaproteobacteria > Rhodobacterales > Rhodobacteraceae > CBDUEF01. Next base: position 9,938 of record CBDUEF010000022.1, read on the forward strand.
TTGCAGCCGCGCATAGGGCGCGCGCACGGCATCATCTTGATACATTTCGTTGAAATAGCTGGTCATGCGTCCTGCCTTCCACTTCAGTTAGCGCCAATAGAGGCGGGCTGAAGCGCAAGGTAAAGGGAAAACTGCCCTTGACCGTTGCTTTGCCCAAAATACAGACTTGGCCCCTGCCACCTTGCAGCCACCCCCCCCTTACCCCTAGATGGGGGCAAGCGTTTTCAATGAGGTTGCCCGATGACTTTGCCCCTGCCCCGCCCGGTTTTCGATGCCCGCACGGGTTCCAACAGCTTTGGCGATCTGCCTGATTGGGACCTAACCGACCTTTACGAAAGCCCCGATTGCGCCGCGATCAAAGCCGATTTCGCCAGCGTTGACGCGGATGTCCGCAGCTTTGAATCCGATTTCAAAGGCAAACTCGCGACCCTTACAGCCGATCAGATGTTGGGCTGCATCCGCCGCTATGAAGCCATCGACATCACCGCCGGCCGCATCATGTCCTATGCGGGCCTGCGGTATTATCAAAATACCATGGATTCCGACCGCGCCAAATTCATGGCCGATGCCCAGGATGCCATCACCAATTCTACCACCCCCTTGGTGTTCTTCACGCTCGAATTCAACCGCGTAGAAGAGCCTGCGCTGAACGCCTTGCTGGCCGCCAACGCCGATCTTGCACGCTATAAACCCGTGTTCGACCGCCTTCGCGCCCTGCGTCCGCACCAGCTTTCGGATGAGATGGAAACCTATCTGCACGACGCCTCGGTTGTAGGCGCTTCGGCGTGGAACAAACTTTTCGATGAAACCATGGCGGGGCTGATGTTCACCGTCGCGGGCGAAGAGGAAGAGCTGAGCCTTGAGGCCACGCTGAACCTGTTGACCGACACCGAGCGCGCCAAACGCGAGGCCGCCGCCCGTGCGCTGGCTGTGGTGTTTGACAAGAATATCAAACTCTTCGCCCGCGTTCACAACACTTTGGCCAAGGAAAAGGAAATCGAGGATCGTTGGCGCAAGATGCCATCGCCGCAATACTCCCGCCATCTTGCCAACCATGTCGAGCCCGAGGTGGTCGAGGCCCTGCGCAATGCTGTCGTCGCCGCCTATCCCAAACTCTCGCACCGCTATTACCGGCTCAAGGCCAAATGGATGGGCCTTGAAACCCTGCAAGTCTGGGACCGCAACGCGCCTTTGCCCTCTGAGACCCCGCGCCTTGTGAACTGGACCGAGGCCCGCGAGATCGTCGAAGAGGCTTATGGCGCTTTCGATCCCCGTATGGCTGAACTGGCGAAACCGTTTTTCACCAAAGGCTGGATCGACGCAGGCGTCAAACCCGGCAAAGCTCCGGGTGCCTTTGCTCATCCGACCGTCACTACGGTTCACCCCTATGTCATGCTGAACTACCTTGGCAAACCGCGCGATGTGATGACCCTGGCCCACGAACTCGGCCACGGCGTGCATCAGGTTCTGGCGGCTGGCCAAGGCGAGCTTTTGTCCTCCACCCCGCTGACCCTCGCGGAAACCGCAAGCGTTTTTGGCGAGATGCTGACCTTCCGCAAGCTGTTGGAGCAAGCCAAGACCAAAGCCGAGCGCAAAACCTTGCTGGCCGGCAAGGTGGAAGACATGATCAACACTGTCGTGCGCCAGATCGCCTTTTACGATTTCGAATGCAAGCTCCACGCGGCGCGGGCCGAAGGCGAGCTTACGCCTGATGACATCAACGCCCTCTGGATGTCGGTTCAGGCGCAAAGCCTTGGCGATGTGTTTGATTTCATGGACGGATATGAGACTTTCTGGGCCTATATCCCGCATTTCGTCCACTCGCCTTTCTATGTCTACGCCTATGCTTTCGGCGATGGCCTCGTGAACGCGCTTTACGCCGCCTATGAGGGCGGCCTGCCAGATTTTCAGGAAAAATATTTCCAGATGCTGAAGGCAGGCGGCTCGATGCATCACAAAGACCTGCTTGCCCCGTTTGGGCTTGATGCCAGCGATCCAAAATTCTGGGACAAGGGCCTGTCGATGATTGCAGGCTTTATCGACGAACTTGAAGCGATGGAAGACTGATCAGATGGGCAGCAGGTTGAAGAAAATAGCACTTTCTGCGCTGGTTCTGGTGGCCGTCGCAGGCATCGGATTCTTCACATTTGCCCCCGCAATAGTCGAGGATGGGCAGAACAAAACCCTGACCGATCCCTTGAAGATTACCGATGAAGCCCGCGCGCTTACTGCCCGCCTGACCATCGGCGATCTTCATTCCGATGCCCTGCTTTGGGGCCGCGATCTGCGCAAACGCTCAACCCACGGCCATGTTGATCTGCCGCGCCTGCGCGAAGGCAATGTCGCGGTGCAGGTCTTCACCACCGTCACCAAAAGCCCTTCTGGGTTGAACTATGATCACAACTCGGCCGCTGCGCGCGACGATATCACGCTGCTGATGATCGCCGAGGCGCGGCCCTTTCGGACATGGTTCAACCTGACGGAACGGGCACTGGATCAGGCCACAAGGCTATCGCGCGCGGCCGAAGCGGCGCCCGAAGAATTAGAAATTCTGCGCACATCCAAAAACTTGCAAGACGTTCTTGCCAAACGCGCAGGTGGTGAAAAAATCATTGGCGCCCTCTTGGGGGCCGAGGGCGGGCACGCGCTGTCTGGCGATCTCGCCAATCTGGGACGGCTTTACGACGCTGGTTTCCGGCTGATCGGCCTGACGCATTTCTTTGACAACGAACTTGGCGGCTCTTTGCACGGTGAGGGCGACGGCAAAGGTTTGACCGATTTCGGCAAGCAGGTGGTGGCGGAAATGCTGACCCACCATATGATCATCGACCTCGCCCACGCCTCGCCCCAAACGGCCCGCGATGTCCTGGCGATTGACGGCACCAAGCCCATCGTCAGCCATACCGGCATTTACAGCCACTGCCCCGTTCACCGCAATTTCCCCGATGATCTGATGCAGGCCATAGCGGCCAAGGGCGGCATCATCGGCATCGGCTTTTGGGCGGATGTCACCTGCGATGCCTCTCCTGCCGGGGTGGCGGGCGCAATCGTGGCAGCAATTAACCTTGTCGGCGTGGATCACGTCGCCTTGGGATCTGACTATGACGGCGCGGTCACCGTCGCTTTTGATTCAAGCCAGATCGCCGCCCTCACCCAAGCCTTGATGGATAAGGGGTTGGACGAGGCCACAATAGCCGCCGTGATGGGGGGTAATATGATGCGTTTTCTGGCCGAAAACCTGCCACAGGAATAAACCGTATAAGGCAATATCTCTGGCCAGAGAAATGGGGCGATCAAATCCCACATGGCCGCCCCGCCCAAGCGAGGCGCCTTTTTTCCACAATGTGGTAACATTCCAAAAAGAGGTTGGGACCGTCAGATTCCCTACCAAAGGTCAGCAGCCGGTGCCCAAATTTGCCTTTGCTTTGCCGCTGTTGATCCAGGCCCTGCCGCTGTCGCTAAAGACATTCTGGCGCTACCTTCTGGTGCTGCCGCTGCTGGCAATCGTTCCGCTGGTGCTGCTGTTGGTCGGTTTTATCCCCCTTATCGGCATCATCGCTCCGGGTGTGGCCTATGCCTTTTGCATTATGATCGGCCTGCGCTCGGCTTTGGTTGCCCGTGGCCATACCCCCCAGGCTGACTTCGGCCAGATGTTGCGATATGGCACTGTCTTCAGCCTGCTGACCATGGTTGCAACCTCTCTCATCAATGCCTTGTCCGCCCTTTTGCCCTTGCCGGTCTATTTGGCCTTGGGTTGGTTCAACGGTCTGGCCAATGGGCGATCCGCGCATCTTGATCATGGCGGGCGGCATATTCGGGCTTTACATCCTTTTGATGCTGATCTGGAGTGCCGCGCTAGCCGTGCCAATGACCGCCGCCGTGGCCTATGGCGACGCGAAAGGGGGCGGATTAAACCCGTTTCGCGGTCTCGGCACGGGGGGTTTTCGGGCTGACGATCATCAATCTTGTCTGGCTGTATTGCGGCAAGCTCTTGTCGTACTTTGGCGAGGTCATCACCACATTCGCGCTGCTCTCAACGGTGGTCCTTGCGCTCATCCGTGGCGAGGCGCCGGTTTGGGATGCCAGGCTTGACCCTGCATCCCTTCTGGGTGGGACACTTCTGATGATCTGGGCCTCAAGCTGGTTCTTCTCGGCCGCCGTCCTTTACTGGGAACGCAGCCTGCAAAGCCAAGCTGTCAGCAGCAATGTCGACCGGGTTTCGACAAGCGATCTGCGCGCCTTGCGTGAGGCGCGGATGCCAGACCGGAACGCTGTTTGATCAAAGGCCGCACCCGTTCAGATATCCACACCCACTGCAAAGGCCCGATCAATCATCACCTGAGTGCCGCGCACAAACTCCAGCGAGGCCGCATAGGGCACCCCCTCGCGCACCGAACGACCAAAGGCCTCCACCTGCAAAACATACTGGTTCACCGCCACAAACCGCTCTGTCAGCACAGCATTGCCGCCGCGATGCAACTCTACCTCGGCCATATCGTTGACATTGGCGTTGAACGGCCCCCCCTCCAGCCGGATCATGCCGCGATCACCCTGGAACGTCACCACCTGGCGATTGTAAAGCCGCATTGAGGTCATCGAGCTATAGGTGAAACGCCCCGCCGGTCCTTCCATCATCGCCTGAACCTCGGCAAAAGTGTCAATCCCGTTTTCAAAGGCCAGGCGCGCCGAGAGGTTCACCGGCTCGGCCCCGGTCACGAAGCGCATCGAGCCAAAGGTATAAACCCCGATATCGCGCAAAGACCCGCCGCCGGTTTCGGGACGATTGCGGATATTCTCGGCGTCCGAAAGATAAAACGAAAACTGCGCATCGACATGGCGCAAGGTGCCGATTTCGCCCGCCGCCAACCACTCCTTGGCCCGTTTCCACTGCGGATGATGCACGATCATGAACGCCTCGGCGGCCAGAAAACCGCTGGCATCGCGCGCGAGGATGATCTCGTCAATCTCGGCCGCCTTCAACGCTATCGGTTTTTCGGTCAGCACATGCTTGCCCGCCGCCAGTGCCTTCAATGTCCATTCCACATGCATGTGATTGGGCAGCGGGATATAGACCGCCTCAACCTGCGGATCGTCAAGCAGCGCATCATAGCTGGGATGGATCTTGAGATCGGGGCAAAAGGCTTTGAATTGCAACGCCTTTTCGCTGGAAGATGTGGCCAAGGCATAAAGCTGATTGCCCTTGGCCGCATGGATCGCCGGAGCCATATGGCCCAAAGCAAAGTTCGCGGCGCCCAATATTCCCCAGCGTAGCGTTTCCATCTTTACCTCACGGCTAAATTAATCCTGATGCTCCTGCGGATGCCCGCGCGCCAAACGCCGCATGGTGACGACCAAAACCACGCTATAACCAAGGCAGAGCGCCACAAGAGTTGCCCATGGAAAAAAGCTGATGGAGGCGGCAATCGCGATAAACCCAAGCGTGATCAGCCGCGCATGGCTGGCCTTGACCTTTACCGATTTGAACGATGGCGTTGGCACCCGGCTGATCATAAGCCCGCCGATCAGCACCATATAAAGCCCGATCAAAGGCGCCGCCAAATGTGGCAGGCTTGGCAGCATAAAGGCAACATAGAGCGGTAGCATCACCATAAGCGCGCCAGCAGGCGAGGGAATACCGCGGAAATGTTTGTATTCCCGCGTATCGCCCTCGGTCCGGCTGCCGACGTTAAAGCGCGCAAGGCGTAGAACGCAGCAAACGGCATAAATCAAGACGGGAAGCCAGCTCATGCCGCCCTGGCCCTCAAAGGCCCAGATATACATCACCAAAGCCGGCGCCACGCCAAAATTGACGAAATCGACCAGCGAATCCAATTCCGCCCCGATGTCGCTTTCACTTTTCAGCAAACGCGCCAGCCGACCATCCAATCCGTCCAACAAAGCCGCGACCACGATCAACAAAACCGCCTCGGCAAGTTTACCCTCAATCGCAAAGCGCATGGCGGTCAATCCGGCGCAAAGCGCGCCAATCGTTACCGAATTGGGCAAAAAACGCAGCAAAGGCAAACGGCGATCCGGGGGCAGGTCGGGCATTATTCTTTCCCTACCCTGACAGCGCCACCCTTGCGCGCCAAATCGGCAAGCACGGTTTCACCGGCCACCATAGTTTGCCCCAAACCCACCATCGGCTCCACGCCATTGGGCAAATAGACATCTAATCTCGATCCAAATCGGATCAGACCAAAGCGCTCACCGGTGCGAAGGGCTTGCCCAACTTTGGTAAAGCAGACGATCCGCCGCGCCACCAACCCTGCGATTTGCACAACAGCGATCTGGCGGCCATCAGGCAATTCTATGCAAACCGAATTGCGTTCATTGTTTTCGGAGGCCTTGTCCAGCGAGGCATTCACAAAGGTTCCGGCGCGATAAGCAATTGCCTTCACCCGGCCGCCGATGGGCGCACGGTTCACATGGCAATTGAACACTGACATGAATACAGATACCCGCGTCAGCGCCTCTGGCCCCATGCCCAATTCTGCTGGGGGGACGGCTGGTTCGATCAAACTGACAACGCCATCGGCCGGACTGATGATCAAGCCTTCAGTTTGGGGAACAAAACGCTTTGGGTCGCGGAAAAAGTAATAACACCAAATCGTTAGACCAAGGCCAAGCCAGCCAAGCGGTTGCCACAGCCAAAACAGAACCAGCGTGATTGCAGCGAAGATCGCGACAAAACGATAGCCCTCTTTGTGCATCGGTTTCAAAAACGTTTCCAACATGGTCATGCAAACTTCTCCGCTTCGGTCCATGGGTGGTATCGTGACGGGCCGCTTAGGGC
>CBDUEF010000023.1:0-16380 GCA_965366095.1 uncultured Cypionkella sp.
GCAGGCCAACCTCAACTTTCTCAACCGGCAGAATTACAGCTTTCCGCCCGATCATGGCGCCCGTCTGGTCACGATGATCCTTGAGGACGCCAGCCTGCGCGCCGATTGGATGGCCGAGTTGGAAGAAGTCCGTCAAAGCATGCTGGGACTGCGCCAATCCTTGGCAGACGCACTGCGCCGCGCCACCAATTCCGACCGCTTTGATTTCGTGGCCAACCATCGCGGCATGTTTTCGCGGCTTGGCCTGACGGAGGCGCAAGTCGAAATGCTGCGGGTCAAGCATGGGATCTACATGGTCAGCGATAGCCGCATCAACATCGCAGGCCTTAACGCGAAAACAGTTCCCATCCTTGCGGCGGCAATCGCTTCGGTGGTGTGATCTCAAAGCGCGGCTGCGCCGCAAGGCCTTTGCCTCACTCCAGTGCTGCGCACTTGCGTTCAGGATTGGGAAACGCGCCAACCCTCGGCACGGTGCAGCGCGGCGCGAGCGCAAGGCTGAAGGCGGCGCAAGGGGTCCGCGCCGCCTCCTTTGGTTTCCCGCCGTTCAGCCGTGATAGGCCTGTTCACCGTGCGAGATCAGGTCCAGCCCTTGGCGTTCGGTGTCATTGTCCACCCGCAAGCCCATCGCCCAATCCACCAGCTTGTAGATCACAAAGGAAATCGCACCAGACCAGACAACTGTAATCGCCACGGCCTCAATCTGGATCAATGTTTGGGCGGCAATGGCATAGCCTTCGCCCTTCACACCGCCAAGGCTTGCCGCCGAAAAGATGCCAGTGCCAACCGCGCCGACAATCCCGCCCACACCATGCACGCCGAAGACATCGAGGCTATCGTCATAGCCAAAGCGGTTCTTGACCACGGTCACGAAAAAATAACAGACCAGCACCGCGATCACCCCCAGCGCTATCGCCCCCAGCGGGCCGACCGTCCCGCAGGCAGGGGTAATGGCCACAAGGCCCGCCACCATACCCGAGGCCGCTCCGAGCATCGAGGCCTTGCCCCGCTGCAAACCTTCCAACGCTGTCCAAGCCAGCGGGGCTGCAGCCGTTGCAATGAAGGTGTTGATCATCACAAGCGTCGCGCCGCCATTGGCCTCAAGATTTGATCCCACATTGAAACCAAACCAGCCAACCCACAGCATCGAGGCCCCGATCATTGTCATCACCATACTATGGGGCGCCATGTTTTCGCGGCCCAATCCTACGCGCTTGCCGATCACCAAACAGCCCACCAATGCCGCGATACCTGCATTGATATGCACCACGGTGCCGCCTGCAAAGTCGATTGCACCCATGACGTAGAGCAGGCCATTCGCATCCCAAACCATGTGGGCCACCGGAAAATAGACAAATGTCACCCAAAGCGCGCTAAAGGCCAGCACCGCCTTGAATTTCACCCTTTCCGCAAAGGCGCCGATGATCAGTGCAGGCGTGATCGCCGCAAAGGTCATCTGGAACACAATGAACAGATATTCAGGGATCACAAAGCCGGGCGAGAAGGTTGGCGCCATGCTTTCCGTATTCACTCCGGCAAGGAAGAGTTTTCCAAACCCACCCCAATAGGGCGAGGTGCCGCCACCAAAACTGACGGAATAGCCATAGACCACCCAGATCACCATCACCATACAGGCGATGATTGTGGTCTGCATCAACACCGACAGCATGTTCTTGCTGCGCACCAAACCGCCGTAAAACAACGCCAAACCGGGCAGCGTCATGAACAGCACCAAAACGGTTGAGGTCATCATCCAGGCCACATCGCCCTTATCCATCACCGGCCCGGCCACAGCCGCCGCCGTATCGGTTGCCTCTTGCGCCATGGCGGGCAAAGCCGCCCCCAGGGCAAGTGCCGCAAGGCCAAGCCTTTTGATCGCAACATCACAACGCATCATCATCAACCTCTCCGGTTCGCACCCGCAGCGAGCGCTCCACATCCAAAACAAAAATCTTGCCGTCACCGATTTTGCCGGTTCGCGCAGTTTTGCAGATGCACTCCATAACCGCGTCGGCCAAGCCATCGCTGACCACGATTTCCAGCCGCATTTTCGGCACGAAGTTCACCACATATTCCGCCCCGCGATAGATCTCGGTATGGCCCGATTGTGCCCCAAACCCCTTGATTTCCGTGACCATCATCCCTCTCACGCCGATTGCGGTCAGCGCTTCGCGGACCTCGTCAAGCTTGAAAGGTTTGATGGCGGCAATGATCATTTTCATCTCGCGCCCCTTTTCCGAATTATCAGACCCTGGCTGGCCCTTGCCCCGGATCAGGCGGCCTTCGCGCGTGCGGCACAAGTTTCTGCAGTGCAAATTTTACGGGCCAAAGGCCAGAACCTGCCGATTTCCTATAATTGAAGCAGTTTTCCGTGCCATTGCCTGAAAATTGGGCGAAACACGCGTGCGAATCATCCGCGCGCGCCCTCCACATTTGCGAAAAAGCCGGTTACATTTGACAAAACAAAAGGGCTGGGCAGGCATGGCGGTTTCGGGAAATGGTCGGGGAACCGGCAAGCGTGGGCCGATGGTGGCCGACCGGCGCTATGCGGCGCCAAAGGCGCGCGCCGCAACACCGCCGCCGCCTCCGCGCAAAAAGCGCCCCGCACGGCCACCCCGGCGCGGCAACTTCATCGTCAACTTTTTCGTCGGCCTGATCAGCGGCATCTGGCGCGCGGTCTGGGGTATCTTTTGGCGGCTTGGCCTGATTGGCGCGATGATCTTTGCCGGGATCGTGTTCTATTTCTATGCGCAACTGCCCCCGGTTGATGCGCTCTTGGATGCGCGCGCGCGCGGCTCTGTCACCTTGCTGGATCGCAACGACAAGGTGTTTGCCTGGCGCGGCGAAACCTTTGGCGGCCAGATCACCTCGGACACGGTTTCGCCCTATCTGCGCAACGCCGTTGTCGCCACCGAGGACAAGCGCTTTTACCATCATTTCGGCATCAGCCCGCGCGGCATTGCCTCGGCCATTCGCATCAATATGGCCGAAGGTCGCGGCCCGCTTGAGGGCAACGGCGGCTCGACCATCACCCAGCAGGTGGCAAAACTGCTTTGTCTGGGCGTGCCCTACAATCCAACCCAGTGGAAATCCGAAGGCGCCTATGAGGATGACTGCCGTTCTGGCGGCATCTGGCGCAAGCTGAAAGAGATCCCCTATTCCGTGGCGATGGAGGTCAAATATTCCAAAGCCGAAATCCTGACGATCTATTTCAATCGCGCCTATCTTGGCGCGGGCGCTCGCGGTTTTGAGGCGGCGGCACAGCGGTATTTTGGCATTTCCGCCAATCAGGTGACTCCGGCTCAGGCCGCCATGTTGGCGGGCCTTTTGAAAGCCCCGTCGAAATACGCGCCCACCAACAACCTGCAACGCGCCCAGGATCGCGCTGCCGTCATCATCGGCTTGATGCGCGAACAGGGCTATCTGACCAAACCCGAGGCCGAGGATGCCCTAGCCCATCCGGCGCAACTCTCCGAGGCCGCACAGCGCCAGTCAGGCGGCTTTTTTGCCGATTGGGTGATGGAAACCGCGCCTTCGTTCCTGACCTCGGAAACCACCGAAGACGTGGTGATCCGCACAACGCTTGATCAGGACATGCAGCGCAAATCCGAAGAGGCGCTGGCCTATATCTTTGACAACAAGCTGAAATCCGGCTCCAAAGCGCAGGCGGCGATTGTGGTGATGTCGGCAGATGGGGCCGTGCGCGCCATGGTCGGCGGCCGCAAGATCGAGGCGGCGGGCTCGTTCAACCGCGCCACGCAGGCGCTGCGGCAAACCGGCTCATCTTTCAAACCTTTTGTCTATGCCGCGGCCCTCGATCTCGGTTGGAGTCCGTCTGATTTCGTCAAAGATACGCCGCTTACCCTCAACATCAAAGGCTCGGGGCCGTGGACGCCGTCGAATTATGACCACAAGTTCAAGGGCTTGATCACCCTGACTGAGGCCCTGCGCGAAAGCCGCAACATTCCCGCCGTGCGCGTGGCCGAGGCAGTTGGCCTTGATCTGGTGCGCAAGGTGGCCGGTGATTTCGGCATTGCCAGCGATTTGGCCCGCGGCCCTGCGCTTGCGCTGGGGGCGTCGGAATCAACGCTGATCGAGATGACCGGGGCCTATGCCGGCATCCTCAATGGCGGCTCGTCGGTCACGCCCTATGGTTTGGTCGAGCTAAAGCTGAAAGGCGAGGATACGCCCCTTATGGGTGCCGGGGGTGGCATTGGCGAAAGGGTCATTTCGCAAACCGCCGCACAAGAGCTGGTTTACATGATGAATCAGGTCGTTGACAGCGGCACTGGCACCCGCGCCCGTCTGAAAGACCGCCCAGTTGCGGGCAAGACCGGCACCACATCGGAATCGCGTGATGCATGGTTCATCGGCTTTACCGCCGATTACGTCGCAGGCGTCTGGATGGGCTATGACGACAACAAGCCGCTTGCCGGAGTTACCGGCGGCGGCTTGCCGGCCGATATCTGGCATGAGGTGATGACACGAATTTCCGAAGGCACGCCGGTGAACGATTTGCCCATGATCATCCCCGAACCGCGCCAGCCGCCTGTTACCGCGCAATCTCAGGATTTCGCGCCCGATCCAACTCAGCAGCAGGCCCAGCCGCAACAAAACCAGCCCGCAGTTGATCCGGTCGAGGCCTTGCTGCGCGAAATACTAGGCGGAAATTGAAAAGGCGCCCGTCGGGGCGCCCATTCAACTTCAGGAAAGATGCCTCAGGCGGTTTTCAGATCGGCAATCAACTGATCCAGATTGCCCTTGCGCTTGTCCAGCATCGACCCGATTTCCGTGCGCTCGGAGGCCAGCATATTCACGCCTTCAATGATGATATTGAAGAACAACTGCCGCCCCGATTTATCAGACACATGCCAGCGCAGATCGAACGGAGCCTGCCCTTTCAACGTCGCCGTCGAGATCACTTCGAAATAGCTTTTCAGCGGGCGCGCGTCAGTTACTTCGATCACGCCGCCCATGAACTCGCGGAACCGCCGCCCGTATTTGCGGCTGATATAGCCCTGATAGGCCTTGGTGAAAGCGGTCATCTGTGCTGCGGAGGCGGATTTGGACGCCACGCCAAGCGCCGAGCGCGCGATCACTGGCACATCGGCATAGCGCGAAAAGATCCGCTCGAAATCGCCATACATCGCGGTTTCCGATTTGCCCGAATTGATCGTGTTGTTCACCTCGCCAATCGCCTTGTTGATCAAGGCCCGCGCCTGATCCACCGTTAGCGCCATGGCAGGAAGTGGCAGCGCCAAGGCCACTGACCCTAGGGTCAGCCCAGCGGCAAAGCGACGGCGAGTGATGCGGTTGGGTTCATTGAGCATAGGGGTCCTCGAAACTTGCCTCTGGGGCGGCCTGCCCCAGATCGTAGCGACGGTTTTGTAAATAAAGCAGTCGTGACTGAGCATAGCCGTCTGCCGAGTCATATAGGACGGAATCAACCGTTTCGGAATAGCGTCCGCGATCATCTATTTTTGATAGGACAGTCGCAACTGTCGGCACATAGCTTTCCGGCGGGGTCAAGACATAGCCAAGCGGGTTCAGCGCGATATCCACCACCTCGCCCAAGGCGTCCCGTTGCGTCGACGGTCCCAAAAGCGGCAATTCCACATAGGCCCCTTCGCCTACGCCCCAAACATGCAGGGTCTCGCCGAAATCCGTCTTCTTCCCGGCAACCCCCATCCCACGCGCAGGATCAAGCAGCCCACCAATGCCGATGGTAGAGTTGATCGCAAACCGCAGGGTATTTTCGGTGGCTTTGCCAAGCCGCAATTGCAGGATGTTGTTCAGCACATCCCCGGGCAAATCCAGATTGGCCGAGAAGTTGTTCACGCCCCGGCGCAATGGGTCGGGAATGGCATCATAGCCGTTTGACGCGGGTTTCAAAAACGCCGTGTCCATGCGGACGTTGAACGCATGCATGTTGCGATTCTCGGTCTCGAAAGGGTCTGAAATTGTGGCAGAGGGCGGCGGCGCGGCGCAGGCCGCCAGCGCGCAAAGCCCGGCAAGGGCCACAATACTGCGTCTTTTCCGGGTGACCGCCATGAAAAACATCAAAATCCGAATTCCGAGTGCTGTTTATGCAGCAGAGTCTTAACTTTTCCAGCCCACTCAATAAGGGCAGGCGCTTGCCATGACAACGCCTCAAACAGCCTTTACCTCGTAAACGGTGTATTCCTGCCGAACTTTCGCGGAGCCTGAGCCAGAATGATCGCACGTGCCAAAAACGCCCTGGACCCCGGATTTGCCGAACTGAGCGCGGGGCGGTCCGGCAGCGGCGGCCTTTTGGCTGCGGTTTTCGCCTTCTCGGTGTTTGTGAACCTGTTGCAACTGACCGGGCCGCTTTACATGCTTCAGGTCTATGATCGGGTTCTGGGCAGCCGTTCGCAGGAAACTTTGGTCGCTTTGTCGGCCTTGGCTGCGGGGCTCTTCATCGCCATGGGCCTGCTTGATAGTTTTCGCGCCAAGATTCTCACACGGATCGGTGCGCAGGTTCAGGATCGGCTGGATCGTCGGGTTTTCGCCGCAGCTTTGGCCCGGCTGTCGGTTGCGCCGGCCGATCCCGTTGCCCTTGCCGCCCAGCGCGATCTCGAATCCGTGCAGCGGCTTTGGGCCTCGCCGGTGTTGCTGGCGGTGTTCGATATGGCATGGACCCCGCTTTTCATCGCCGCGATCTTTGTCTTCCATCCGGTTCTAGGCTGGCTTTCGCTGGCTGGGGGCGGTTTCTTGGTCGTGATCACCCTTTCGAACCAATATGCCACCCAAACCCCGCTGAACCGCGCCAATCTGCTGTCGATGCAGGCCGATCACATGGCCGACAGCATCAAGACCGAATCCGAAACCGTGCTGGCTTTGGGGATGACAGGCGCGGCGTTTGCCCGTTGGCAAATCACCCGTCGCGCGGCTCTGCAGGCCGGCCTGTCGGCGGGCGATCTGTCGGGGCATTTCAGCACGGCCACCAAAACCTTCCGCACCATCTTGCAATCCGCCATTCTGGGCGTCGGCGCCTATCTCGTGTTGCAAGGCGAAATGACGGGCGGCGCGATGATTGCAGGCTCTATCTTGATGGGTCGCGCCCTTGCGCCCATCGAACAGGCCGTTGCGCAATGGCCCCTGATCACCCGCGCGGCACAGGCGCGCCAAAGGCTTGCGGCGCTCTTGTCGCGCCAACCGGCTGCACTGGCCCGCACCGCCCTGCCGCGCCCCCGCGCCCTGCTTGAGGTGACCGGCCTCACCGTGACGCCCCCTGGCGAGCAGATGCCCACCCTGCGCGGCGTCAGCTTTACCCTTTCCCCCGGCCAGGCGCTTGGCGTCATTGGCGCTTCGGGCGCGGGCAAAACCACCCTTGCGCGCGCCGTGATCGGGCTTTGGCAACCGCTGGGCGGCAAGATCCGGCTCGATGGGGCCACACTTGATCAATATGATCCCGATATCTTGGGCGGCCATATCGGCTATCTGCCGCAGCAGGTTACCCTGTTTGAGGGCACGATTGCCGAAAACATAGCGCGTCTGCAAAGCAATCCCGATGCGGCATTGGTGGTTGAGGCCGCCAAAAAGGCCGCGGCGCATGACATGATCCTCCGCTTGCCCCAAGGCTATGACACCCGCATCGCCGCCCTTGGCGGCCGCCTGTCCGGTGGGCAAATTCAGCGCATCGGTCTTGCACGTGCGCTCTATGGTGATCCGGTTCTGCTGGTGCTGGATGAGCCGAACTCGAATCTTGATAACGATGGCAATATCGCGCTGAACACCGCCATTCGGGGCCTGAAAGCCGCCGGGGGGTCGGTCATGATCATGGCGCACCGCCCTGCCGCCATTCAGGAATGTGATTTGTTGCTGGTTCTGGAAGACGGCCTGTTGCGCGCCTTTGGCCCCCGCGATCAAGTGCTGCGCGAGGTGGTGCGCAACCATACCGATATCGCAAGGGGGGCTGTCGCATGACGATCTATTCGGCCCGCGCGCCTCTGATCGCCGGCTTTGTCACCCTATCCGCCCTGATCGGCGGCTTTGGCGGCTGGTCAATGCTGACCACGCTTGATGGGGCCATCGTTGCCCCGGGCAAGGTCGAGGTTGCGCTGAATCGCCAGATTGTCCAGCACCCCGAAGGCGGCGTTGTCGAAACCATCGCGGTGACCGAGGGCCAGGCAGTGCAGGCGGGGGATCTTCTGATCCGGCTTGACGACACCTTGATCCGCGCTGAATTGGCGGTCATCGAGGGCCAATACACCGAAACCCTCGCCCGCCGCGCCCGGCTTGAGGCCGAGCGCAATGATGCAAAACAGATTGATTTCAGCGGCGAACTTGCCACATTCGCCGACCACATCGCGGTTGCCACGGCAAAAGACGGCCAGACCCGGCTTTTCCTTGCCCGCCAAGACAGCTTTTCTCGGCAAACGGAACAACTGGAAAAGCGCCGCGCCCAAATCGCTGCGCAGATCGAAGGCGTTCAGGCTCAACAGGCCGCCATTTCCACGCAACTGGCCCTGCTGCGGGCAGAGCTGAGCGATCAGCAATCCCTGCTGGCCAAAGGCCTGACCCAGTCCAGCCGCATTACTGCGTTGCAACGGGAAGAGGCGCAGTTGATGGGCGATCTGGGCGAGTTGATCGCCTCCAAGGCGCAGGCCGATGGCCGCGCAACAGAAGTAGAGCTTGAAATCCTGAGGTTGGGGGCCGTGCGCCGCGAAGACGCCAACACCCAGCTGCGCGATATGGATGCGCAGGAACTGGAACTGGTGGAACGCCGCCGCGCCATTATTGAACAGATCGCACGGCTGGACATCCGCGCTCCGGTTTCCGGCCTCGTTCTGGGCCTGCAAGTCACCACGCCGCGCTCGGTGATCCGCCCCGCCGATCCACTGCTGTATCTGATCCCGCAAGACCGCCCGCTGATCATCTCGGCCCAGATCGCGCCCATCCACCGCGATGAAATCCATGATGGCCAGATGGTCAAACTGTCCCTCCCGGCCTTTTCCAGTCGCACGACGCCGCAGTTGAACGGCCATGTCACGGTGATCTCAGCCGATGCCCTGTCGGATCCGCGCAGCAATCAACCCTATTTCCGCGCCGAAATCACCCTTGATCCTGGCGAACTTGCGCGGCTCGATGGCCAGATCCTGCAACCCGGCATGCCGGTTGAGGCCTTTGTACAAACCGGCGCGCGCACACCGATGGCCTATCTCTTGCAGCCTTTCACCAGCTATTTCAGCCATGCTTTCCGCGAAAGTTGATCCGGTTGCACCCGGTGCGCGCCCAGTCTAGGTTGCTATAAACCCAATCTGGAGACCCCCATGTCCACGATCGAAGCCCGCCTTGCTGAACTCGGCGTCATCTTGCCCGATGCGCCCGCGCCTGCGGCCAATTATGTCCCCTTCGTCATCACCGGCAATCTCGTGCATGTGTCGGGCCAGATCAGCCAAAACGCGGCGGGCCTGATCAAAGGCAAGCTCGGGGC
Source organism: uncultured Cypionkella sp. (assembly GCA_965366095.1). GTDB lineage: Bacteria > Pseudomonadota > Alphaproteobacteria > Rhodobacterales > Rhodobacteraceae > CBDUEF01. Next base: position 9,455 of record CBDUEF010000023.1, read on the forward strand.
TGATCTTGACATCGCCGCCGGGGCCGAGGCTGCCAAATGCTGCGCGATTTCCTTGCTCGCTCAGTTGAAAAAGGCCTGCGATGGTGATCTTTCGCGGCTCAAGCGCGTGGTCAAACTGGGCGGATTCGTCAACTCGACCGCCGATTTCACCGATCAGCCCAAGGTGATCAACGGCGCTTCGGATTTCATGGTTGCGGTGTTTGGCGATGCTGGCCGCCATGCCCGTGCAGCGGTGTCTGCTGTTTCACTTCCGCTGGGGGTTGCGGTTGAAATCGAGGGCATATTCGAGATCAACTGATGCTTTGCCCCCTTCCTCGTGCCTTCCTGCAAACGCCGCTCGCCCATCGCGCCTATCACAACAGCGCTTTGGGGCGGGTGGAAAATTCTCCTTCGGCGGTTCAGGCCGCACTAGATGCCGGCTACGGGATTGAGCTGGATGTGCAATTGTCTTCGGACGGCCAAGCCATGGTTTTCCATGATGAGGACCTGAACCGGCTGACAGGCCAAACCGGGCCGGTCAATATACGCTCTGCCGCCGAGTTGCAGGCCATCGGGCTCATCGGCGGCAGCGATACCATTCCCAGCCTTCCACAAATTCTGGCGCAGGTCGCGGGACGCGTTCCCCTGCTGATCGAGATCAAGGATCAAAGTCTAAGCCTTTCCGAAACTGACGGCAGGCTCGAAACCGCAGTTGCCACGGCTTTGGCCGATTACATCGGCCCGGTCGCCGTGATGTCTTTCAATCCCCATTGCATCACCCATATGCGCGATCTTGCGCCCAATATTGCGCGCGGATTGACCACTGCCAGCTTTGACCCAACCGAATGGGCGCCATTGCCGTTGGCAACCTGCACCCGTTTGCGTGCAATTAACGACTATGATCACACCGAGTCATCCTTCATTTCCCATGAGGCAGCCGATCTCGGCAATCCCCGCGTGGCCGAATTGAAAGCCCAGGGCGCGCGCGTGCTTTGCTGGACAATATGCAGCCCTGAGGCAGAGCTTGCGGCTCGCTGCATCGCAGACAATGTCACCTTCGAGGGCTATGCCGCCGCGATTCCCGCTTGATCTTACGGCGGATCAGCCCATCTTCCCCAGATGAACAAAGGAGAAAGTTCCGCCCGGAATGTCGATCAACGTAGCCCTTCTTAACGGAATTTCCGACATAGCGGCGAAGGATTGGGATGCGTTATTTGCCACGCCGCCCGGCATGCGTCCGATTGATCCTTTCACGACGCACCGCTTTTTGCTGGCCCTCGATCAGTCTGGCTCCACCGGGAAGGGCACTGGCTGGCAGACCCGGCCCTTGGTCCTGAAGGACGGTGATACCCTGCTGGCCGCTTTGCCGCTTTATGTGAAATCGCACAGTCAGGGCGAATATATTTTTGATCATGGCTGGGCGCAGGCGTTTGAGCGCGCGGGCGGCAATTACTACCCGAAACTCCAAGCCACGGTGCCCTTTACCCCAGCGACGGGCGCGCGCTTCCTTGGCCCAGAGAAATATCGCGCGCCGCTGCTGGATGCAGCTATTGCCCTCACCGAAAACAATGGTCTGTCGTCGCTTCACATCACCTTTTGCACCCCGGACGAGGCCGATGCCTTGGCCGGGCATCACGGCACGTTGCACCGGATCACTCAGCAGTTTCATTGGGAAAACCGGAATTATCCCGATTTCGAAGGCTTTCTCGCCAGCCTGTCCAGCCGCAAGCGCAAGATGATCCGCAAAGAACGCGAAACGGCCCAAGGCTCTGGCCTTATCATTCGCGCCCTGACAGGAAACGAGATCCAATCCCAGCATTGGGATGCTTTTTGGCAGTTTTATCAGGATACTGGCAGCCGCAAATGGGGCACACCCTATCTGACGCGGGATTTTTTCGCGCGAATTCATCAAACGATGCGCGATGATATTTTACTGGTTCTGGCCTTTGAGGGCGACCAGCCCGTCGCGGGAGCGTTGAATTTTATCGGACGCGACACCCTTTTTGGCCGCTACTGGGGCTGTATCGAGGATCACCCCTGTTTGCATTTCGAATTGTGCTATTATCAGGCGATTGACTGGGCCATTGCGCGGGGCCTTGCGCGGGTTGAGGCCGGGGCGCAAGGGGAGCACAAGCTTGCGCGTGGCTATCTTCCAGTGCAGGTGCATTCGCTGCATTGGATTGCCGATCCGTCCTTTCGCGAAGCTGTCGCGCGCTATCTGGACCAAGAGCGTCGCGCCGTTGAGGGCGAGATAGAAGTGTTGACCGCGTATGGCCCTTTTCGCCGTGTACAAACAGAGGATTAAAGAAGAATGGCAAATCTGCTGACAGGTGATGAACGCAACGCCCAGCTTCCGTCTTTGGGCGAAACCGGCTGGGGAGCGGTAAAGGGGCGCGATGCGTTGCGCAAGATATGGAAATTCAAGAGTTTTTCCGAGGCCTGGGGCTTTATGTCCCGCGCAGCCTTGGCTGCGGAAAAGCTGAACCATCATCCTGAATGGTCAAACACCTATAACGTCGTCGATGTCACGCTAATCACCCATGATGCACAGGGGCTCACCGCGCTTGATACCGAGTTGGCCCGCCGCATGGATGGTTTTGCCGGAGCGGCCACGATCGTGCGTGACCACTCCGAGCCGGTGTCTTGCCTTTGCGAAATACATGCGCGAAAGCATATAGTTTAATACTAAACTAAATCGCAGCCAGCAGAGATTCGCCGCCCGAAATGTCACATGCTCCGGCGTTTTCTTCGACATGCAGCACTTTGACCACGCCATCTTCGGCGTAAAGCGCATAGCGCTTTGAGCGATCAATCAGCCCGATCGCCGGAACCGAAAATTCCATTCCGATGGCTTTGGTAAACTCGGCCTGCACATCGCCCAGCATGGTGATCCCGGCCTTGTTTGCGCCCGTGCTATCGCCCCAGGCCGCCATCACAAAGGCATCATTCACCGACAGGCAGATGATCTCATCAACACCCTTGGCGGCAAACGCCGCTTTGGTTCGAATAAAACTGGGCACATGCGCCGTGCTGCAGGTGCTGGTATAGGCCCCAGGCAGGCCAAAGATCACCACCTTGCGGCCCGCAAGTTTCGCTTTCAAATCATAGGCTTCCGGCCCATTCTCACCCATCACCTGCAAATTTGCCGCAGGCAATTTCGATCCTTTGGAAATCATCACACCAACTCCTCGTACATTGCGTTTATGTGCCAGCCGCATATAGGTTGGATCAACCCGTTGACCAGAGGAAACTGCGATGAAGAATATCATAGTAATCGGCGCCGGTCAGGCTGGCGCCGCAGTGGCAGCCAAATTGCGCAGCCTTGGCTATGATGGTGCGCTCACGTTGATCGGCGAAGAATCCGCCCCGCCCTATCAGCGCCCGCCGCTTTCAAAGGCCTATCTGATGGGCGAGATCGGGGCCGAACGCCTGTGGCTGCGCGCGCCCGAGTTCTACACGGATCACGCCATCTCGCTGAAGCTTGGCCACAAAGTCACCGGGATCAATCGGGCCGACCGCACCGTCACGCTGGGCGATGAAACCTTGGCCTATGACACGCTTGTGCTGACCACCGGCTCACAACCACGCCGCCTGCCGGCAGCAATAGGCGGCGCGCTTAAAGGCGTCTACACCGTCCGCAGCCTTGCCGATGTCGATGCAATGCGTGCCGAGTTTGCCAAGGGCCGCCGGGTGGTGATTGTGGGTGGCGGCTATATCGGGCTTGAAGCGGCGGCGGTGGCGGCAAAGCTCGGGCTTGATGTCACCGTTCTGGAAATGGCCCCGCGCATTTTGCAGCGGGTCGCCGCGCCGGAAACCAGCGATTATTTCCGCGCGCTTCACCGCTTGCATGGGGTCAAAATCCTTGAATCCACTGGGCTTGAGCGTTTGCTTGGCGATGGCCATGTCACTGGCGCCCGGCTGACGGATGGGCGCGAAATACCCGCCGATTTTGTGATCGCGGGCGTGGGCATCGTTCCCGGCACGGAATTGGCAGAGCTGGCGGGCCTTACCCTTGAAAACGGCATAAAAACCGATGAGCATGGCCGCACCTCGGATCCTGATATCTGGGCCGCGGGGGATTGTGCCAGCTTCCCGCATCAGGGCGGACGGCTGCGGCTTGAGTCGGTGGGAAACGCGATTGATCAGGCCGAGTTGGTCGCCGCCAACATCCTGGGCGCGGCGCAAGCCTATCACGCCAAGCCTTGGTTCTGGTCCGATCAATTCGATTGCAAACTGCAAATCGCGGGCCTCAACACCGGTTATGACACGATCGTCACCCGTCATGGCGAGGACAATTCGGTTTCTTTCTGGTATTTCAAGGGGCCCAGCCTTCTTGCCGTCGATGCCATGAATGATCCGCGCGCCTATATGGTGGGCAAACGCCTGATCGAGTCGGGAAAATCCCCCGAAAAATCAGCCATTCAAAACCAGGAAACCGACCTGAAAGCGCTTTTGAAAGCATGAGGATCATCGGCGGCACATCGCGCGGCCTTCACCTTACGCCGGTCGGCGAAGGCGACGCCAAGGCGCATCTGCGCCCAACGTCTGACCGCGTGCGCGAGTCGATTTTCAACCTCTTGATCAATGGGGGTTATGGCAATCCGCTCAACGGCGCGCGTGTTCTCGATGTTTTCGCCGGAACAGGCGCACTGGGCCTTGAGGCACTGTCCCGAGGTGCCGAAACCGCGACATTCCTTGAAAACGGCGCCGCAGCCAGCGCGCTGTTAAAGCGCAACATTGCGTTGATGCGGGCCGGGCAGCGCTGCACTTATCTCAAGCGCGATGCCACCAAACCCGGCCCGAACCCGGCACCTCCGTTTGATCTTGTCTTTCTTGATCCGCCCTATGGTCAAGCTTTGGGTGAAGCCGCGCTGACCGCCTTGCAGCACTGGATTGCCCCCGGCGCCCTGATCATCTGGGAGGAAAGCACCCCGCCGCGCCCGCCCGCAGGCTTTGCGCAACTCGATCAGCGCAAATACGGCGATACTCTGATTACGGTGTTGCAAGCCGACGCCTGATTACATCCTCATCGTTCAAATATCCCGGGGGGAGTCGCGTCAGCGACCGGGGGGCAGAGCCCCCCGAAAATCATGCCCTTCATGATTTTATCAAAGCGTCGGTTGGCCCAGCGCCGGAAAGAACAGCCCGACCGCAGATGCCGTGAAAATTTCGCAGCCCGTCGCCGTCACCCCAATCGAATGCTCAAACTGCGCCGAAAGCGATTTGTCCCGCGTCACCGCTGTCCAGTCATCTGCCAGAACCTTGGTTTCGGGCCGCCCCAGATTGACCATCGGCTCGATGGTAAAGAACATACCCTCTTCCAGCACCGCCATAGACCCGGCCCGCCCATAATGCAGCACGTTCGGCGGGGCGTGAAACACCCGTCCCAAGCCGTGGCCGCAAAAGTCACGCACCACCGACATGCGATTAGCTTCGACAAAGCTTTGAATCGCAAAGCCAATATCGCCAAAGCTATTCCCCGGCTTCACCGCTGCGATCCCCCGCATCAGCGCTTCATGGGTGATCTCGATCAACCGCTCGGCCTTGCGGCTGGCGCGTCCGGCCACATACATCCGGCTGGTATCGCCAAACCAGCCATCAACAATCACCGTCACGTCAATATTCAGAATATCGCCGTCGGCCAGCACTTTGCTGCCGGGAATTCCGTGGCACACCACATGGTTGACCGAAATGCAGGAGGCATGCTGATAGCCCTTGTAGCCAATCGTTGCCGAAACCGCGCCAGATTTCTCCACCTCGGTGCGAATGAAATCATCCAGCGCCGCCGTGGCCACCCCCGGCACAACCAGCGGCCCGACCCGATCCAGAATATCCGCGGCCACCCGCCCCGCTTCCCGCATGCCCGCAAAATCCGCATCCTCATAGATGCGAATGCCGCCTCGCGTGATCCTGCCCCGAGTTTCTTCCATCGTCGCGCTCCTTAGCCTTGGCGCAGCATAAACAATGCAGCGCCCCTTTGCCAGACCCGCCCTCGCGCCCTATACCAAGGGCAACAGGAGGTGCAAATGACCAACCCAACAGCCGCCATGCCCAACGCTGCCATGCCCAACGCTGCCATGCTGGTGATCGGCGACGAGATCTTATCTGGCCGCACCCGCGATTCCAACCTGCACCACCTGTCCGGCGCGCTCACCCGTCACGGCCTGCCGCTGTCCGAGGCGCGGATCGTGGCCGATGATCACGCCGCTATCGTCGCCGCCGTGAACGATCTGCGCGCCAAATACACCCATGTCTTCACGTCTGGCGGCATTGGCCCCACCCATGATGACATCACCGCCGATGCCATTGCCGCCGCCTTCGCCGTGCCCATCACCCACCGGGCCGATGCCATGGCGCTGTTGCAGGCGCGTTATGACGCGATGGGCCAGCCCTTCAATGCGGCGCGCCAGCGCATGGCCCGCATCCCCGATGGTGCCACCCTGATTGATAACCCGATCTCGACCGCGCCGGGGTTCAGCCTGCAAAACGTGCATGTCATGGCCGGAGTGCCCAGCATCTTCGAGGCAATGCTGGCCGGGCTTTTGCCCAGCCTGACCGGGGGCCCACCGCTCTTGTCACAAACCCTGCGGGTTGATCGGGGCGAGGGCGACATCGCCACCGATTTCTCGGCCCTTGCCGCCGAGTTTCCCGATCTGTCGATGGGCTCCTACCCCTTTTCCTTCAACGGTAGCTTTGGCACCAATCTGGTGATCCGTGGCACCAATGCGGCGCGCATTGATGCCGCAATGCTGCGGCTGGTGGCGCTGTTTGGATGATTTCGCAGGTGATGCAGGAAACCTGGCCCGCCGCGGCCACCCATAGGCTTGGCCCTTTCACCCTGCGCGATGGCGCGGGCGGCGGCAAACGCGTCTCTGCCGCGACGGCCGAAGCGCCCTTCACCGCCCAAGACCTCGACCGTGCCGAGGCCGCGATGCATCCCCAGCGCC